>JASHQM010000057.1 GCA_030039165.1 Candidatus Sulfotelmatobacter sp.
GGCCCGGCTTTCGAGGTCCGATTGTGGAGCTGATTGGGCCCAGCACGAGAAGCGCAGGGGAGACCTTCACCCAGGCGCTGATGGGGCGGTCGCCTCATATCACGCGTATCGGCCAGAACACTCAGGGAGTGTTCTCTGATGTCTATTCCCGCAGTCTTCCGAATGGATGGGAATTTGGCTTGCCAAATGAGGTTTTCCTGACTCCGGACGGGAAAGCATTCGATGGCTCTGGGATTCCACCCGACATAGAGGTTCCCGTATTCGCTCCTGCAGATCTAGCTGCGGGGAAAGATCCCGCGATGGCCAAAGCAATCGAGGTGCTCACGTTGACGAATGCGCATAACGCGCCCCATGTTACCCGGGCTACGCCAGGAAAATAAGTTGCGAGACTCCCTCGCAGCTGCGCGGACTCATCAACAGCAACGTGGAATCCTGCTGTTAACAGATGTTAGCGTTTATTGAGCAGCCGTGCACCTGCATAATGAGTGCTATCGCGAGTGGCTGTTGAAAAAGGAATCAAAGCAGTGGCGCCGGGGTCGTCGGTTATGGAGGGGAAGGCTACGACACAGCACTTCGCGGCCAAGCCTTCGGAAATCAATCGCCGTCACAAAGGGCCACTGCGCTCCGATGTGTTGATGCTGGGTAACTGGCCCAAAAGCATCAACAACTTCGTTTCGGCGATCCATCAACAGTCGGAATTAAAATCCCGCGAGCAGATCACTCGCTGTTGCGATTTATCGCCATAGTAATACATGAATGCGCGATTTTTCGCCAAGAGGGTAACGGCTAGCCGGGTCGCGAGGCCAATTTCTGGGGTTCGGAGCGGAATGGCGGCGGTTCGGGTGTCTCCCGTGTGTCTTGGGTGTCCGTGTGTCGCAGGTATCGGGGGTGTCCGTGGTATCCGAGTTTGAAAAGGGTGGGGTAGGTGGGGAGGGGGAGCGCCCCGGTTTCCGGGATCACGGGCTGAGCACGGGCTAGAGAATTTTGGCGATTCTCTCTATCCCTATGGAAAATATGGTAGGCCCGAATGGATTCGAACCATCGACCTCTTCCGTGTCAAGGAAGCGCTCTAGACCAACTGAGCTACGGGCCTGTGCTTGGAGCCATTATACTCAACGTGGCTTACTCCTGACTTAAGTCGCCCGCGCATTGGTGCGGAAAAGCTGTGGTGCAGTTGCAAGATTGCGTCCAGGGCGGCGAAAATCTCTACATGAACAAGTTCTCTGTAGCGGCGAACAAACCGGCGAGCAATCCTTTTCGCCCGGGATGCATCGTGGTGGTCACGTTAGGCAATCCTCGCGACAAGTTCTGGGGCATGATTCTGGCGCTCGCGCCCGAAGGATTGAGCATCAGCGGCATCGAGCTCGCCGGATTCGAGGATTTTGTTCTGATCGTCAAAGAGGGCGAATTGTTCACGCCCGCGGTGGTGTTCTTCCCCATGCACCGCATTGAACGCATCGAACTCGATTTGCCGGATGGCGGTTTACCGTCGCTTTCGCAACGCTTTCTAACTCAGACCGGCCGCGATCCCGGCGCGCTGTTGTCGTCCTACGCGGCAAAAGACTTCGATCGCCGCACGGACCCTGCGCGCTCCAGAATTGCGGGTAAGGAAACGGCATGAAGCTGTCGCAAATCCTGACTGCTCCCAATCAACTTACATTGCTGCGAATGGCGTTCGTTCCATTTATTGTGATCGAACTGGTCGACCATCGCTATTTTTGGGCGCTCGTGCTGTTTGTGCTGGCGGGAGTCAGCGACGGCCTCGATGGCCTGCTCGCCCGCGGCCTGCACCAGCAAACACTTCTCGGTCAGTATCTCGACCCTATCGCCGATAAGCTTCTTCTCAGCACTATGTTCCTCGTGCTCTCGATCTTGCACAAGATTCCGTGGAAGTACACGGTTCTGGTTTTCAGCCGCGACACCTCCATTCTCGCTGCCAGCGCAGTTCTGTTTGCCATTGCCGGATTGCGCAATTTCCACCCCAGCATTTTCGGCAAAGCCAACACCTTTTCCCAGATCGGCGCGGTTTTCTTCGTCATGCTTCTCAGCGTTAAACCGGTGCGCTGGATCTGGATTGCCCGCACGGTATTTCTCCGCGCCACGTTCGCATTCACAATCATCTCGGCGCTGCACTACGTCTTTCTCGTGCAGTCTCGCCTGCGCTCGCCGGCCAACCTGGCGCCGCCGCATTCCGCAGAAATGCGCAGCATGCCTTGAAGGGATCACCGGACCTCCGGCAGTTGACCCTGTTTCTCGTCGACACCTAGAATGACTGGTTTGTCTCATTCAGACTCTAATTCGGATTTTTAGCCCACCCCATGTCTCTACGCCTATACAACACCATGTCCGCGCAGGTGGAGGAATTCCGCACACTGCGCGACAAACAGGTTTTCATGTATGCCTGCGGCCCCACGGTCTACGACTACGGCCACATCGGCAACTTCCGGACTTTCGTCGCGGTCGACATGTTGCAGCGCTTCCTGCGGCAGTCCGGGTACGACGTCCATTACGTCATGAACATCACCGACGTCGATGACAAAATTATCCGCAACGCCGCGCGCGATGGCGTCAGCGTTCAGCAATACACCGCGAAGTATGAAAAAGCATTCCTCGAAGATTCGGCCATGATCGGCATTGAGCCGCCGAAGCTGGTGCGCGCCACCGACCACATTAATGACATGGCCGAGTTTGTCGGGAAGCTCCTGGCCAAGGACATCGCTTATTGCAGCGATGATGGCTCCTATTACTTCCGGATCGCAAAATTTCCCGCGTACGGCAAACTCTCCAAAAAAGATTTTGGAGGAATGCTCGACGGCGCCCGCGTCGATGTCGACGAATACGATAAAGACAGCGCCCGCGACTTCGCCCTCTGGAAGGCCCCTAAACCGGGCGAAGCCTTCTGGCAAACTTCCATTGGCCCGGGTCGCCCGGGCTGGCACCTCGAATGCTCCGTGATGTCTATGAAAGAACTTGGGGAAAGTTTTGATCTGCACGCCGGCGGCGAAGACCTGGTCTTTCCTCATCACGAAAACGAAATCGCGCAGTCTGAGTCGCTCACCGGGAAAACGTTCTCCCAATTCTGGTTTCACGTGCGCTTTCTTCTGGTGGAAGGCGAGAAGATGTCGAAAAGTCTCGGCAACTTCTACACGCTTCGCGACCTTGTGCTGAAAGGATACAAACCTTCCTCGATTCGTTACCTGCTTACTTCGGTCCCGTATCGCAATCAGCTCAACTTTACGTTTGACGGCCTCAAGCAGGCTGCGGTTTCGGTCGATCGCCTGCGCAATTTCCGGCAGCGCCTCAAGGATAAGAATTTTCCCTCCGGCTCTGATCCGGCAATCCGAACTCTCGCGCACGAAACCATTACCCACATGCGCGAGGCGCTGGAAGACGACCTCAATACGGCGCAGGCGCAGGCGGCAATTTTCGAAATGGTGCGCCTGGCGAATTCCGCGCTCGATGCCGGCAAAGTGAAACAGAATGACGTTGCTCCATTACTGGAAGGGCTGAGCAAGTTCGACGAAATCTTCGCCGTGCTCGAGGACGATGACCGCCCGAAGATGAAGGCTGTGTTCGACTGGGCCGTCGGCGAAGGACGCGAAAAAGAGATCTCTTCCGAATTACGGGAAGGAATAAGATCAGCCGAACTGTCGGACTCCGATATCGAACAGAAAATCGCTGCCATGGAGGGAGCCCGGAAGGCACGGAATTTCAAACTTTCCGATTCGCTCCGCGCAGAACTGGTCGCTGCCGGCATTATGATCGAAAATACGAAGGAAGGCGCACGCTGGCGGCGAAAGTAAGTTCCTTCTGGTGTTAAGCTGAAAACTCAGGGTGAGATCTGAACCACGGCGCATGAAGTCTCTCGACGAATACCTTCGCGATGCCGAGCACGCCCACGGACATCTCTGCGCCGGGCAGGTTCTTGGCGTGCGTCTCGCTATGCTCGGGCTGGCGAAGCTCGGCATCGATGATCCTGCCGGCAAAGACCGCAAGCGGCTGGTCACTTTTGTCGAGATCGACCGCTGCGCCACCGATGCCGTTGCGGTAGTCACCGGTTGCCGTCTTGGCAAGCGCGCCCTCAAATTCCGCGACTGGGGAAAAGTCGCGGCCACGTTCGTCGATGTTGCCACCGGCAAGGCGATCCGCATTTCGGCAAAAGAGTCTTCGAAAACACTCGCCCGTCAAATGCATCCCGAAATCGCTGACAAGAACCAGCAGCAGATGTTGGCCTACCGCGAGATTCCCGATAATGATTTGTTCGCCACCCAGTGGGTCAAGGTCGAGCTGCCGCCCGAGGAATTTCCCGGATACAAGGGCGAGCGCGTCATATGCGAAGCCTGCGGTGAAGGGGTTAACTTCCGGCGTGAGGTTCGGATGGGCGGCCGCGTCTTATGCCGCTCGTGCGTCGGCGAAAGATATTACGAGCCGGCAGATGGGCCATCCAGTTAGCCGTCATCGAATCCGCTTACAAAGTTTCATACGCATGGGCAATCCGTAAGATTGTCGCTTCGTCGAAATGCCTTCCTAGAATCTGCAATCCAACGGGCAGCTTGCTCGAAGTTTCTCCGCACGGAACCGAAATCCCCGGAATGCCTGCCAGATCAGCCGTC
>JASHQM010000058.1 GCA_030039165.1 Candidatus Sulfotelmatobacter sp.
GCATTCCGAATTCCTCTACGACCAAGTTCAATATTGCTTCGATGACTAAGCAATTTACGGCTGCCGCGGTACTGCTGCTCGAAGACCGGGGCAAACTGAAAACCGACGACTCGATCAGAAAATACTTTCCCGAAGCCCCGGCGTCATGGGACAAGATTACGGTTTACAACCTGCTGACGCATACCTCCGGCATCTCCGACGATGCTGCTACATACGTCCCGGGGACACCGGACAAAATGATCTTTCACGACAAGCCACTGAATTTTCAGCCGGGAGAAAAGTGGTCATACGTCAACATGGGATTCCTCGTACTCGGGTACTTGATTGAGAAGATCAGCGGGCAGACGTACGAAGAGTTCCTCAAAGAAAACATTTTTCAGCCGCTGGGCATGAACGATTCGGGGCTTGAGTCCAATGTGACGATCATCCCGCATCGCGCGATCGGCTATTGGCCGGGCAACGACGGAATGGAGAATGCCGAGCGTCCTGACCCGAGGAATGGTTTCGCTTCCGGGGCTATCTATTCCACTACCGAAGATCTGCTTCGTTGGGAAGACGGGCTCTTCGGCGGCAAGCTTCTATCACCCGCGGCTTTTCACAAAATGATTACGCCATTCAGAAATGACTATGCCTGCGGCCTGTTTGCCAAGCGCGTCAACGGCCGCCCGATGATTGAGCATAATGGCGATAACATCGGGTTCAACGCCGACATGGCCTACTACCCGGATGAAGGATTGGCCATCATTGTTTTGGCAAACCAGAATGGGCAAGCCATGGGCAAAATCGCCACCGCGCTGGCTGCCGCAGTACATCGAGAACCCGTGCCACCGCCGGACATACACAAACAAGTTTCGTTACCCCCAGCGATGCTCACCAGATGTGCCGGAACGTATGAGTTCTCCGATGGTCCCACCGAAATCGCGCCCGAGCGTAATCACCTGATCGCACGTTTCACGAGCGGTCAGACTTTGGCATTCTTTCCGGAATCAGAAACGAGGTTCTTCTCAAAAGTGTTCGACGTAGAACTCGTGTTCACGCAGGACGACAAGGGCCAGTGTACGGTTCTAACGTGGAGACAGAACGGCAAGGACGACAAAGGAACGAAGAAGTGATACCGTTCGCGTCCTCACAGCCGTCATTCCGCCGCGATGTAGAGATTCCTATCGGGGCACGCCTTGAAGCGTGTCGAACGAGTCTTTAGGAACGACAACTGCGGCTTTGTCCGCCGCGACTCCCTCAGTACTTCGGCACCTTCGGGTCCACGCGATCCGCCCACGCGGTAATGCCGCCGGCGAGGTTGTGCACTTTGCCAAACCCCGCCTGCTGCAAGAATGCCACGGCCTTGGCGCTGCGGCCACCCATCTTGCAATGGACGACAATTTCGCGGCCGGAGTCCAGTTCATTCACGCGCTTGGGCAGATCATTCAGCGGAATCAGATACCCGCCGAGATTGCAGATCTGGTATTCGTGCGGCTCGCGCACGTCGAGAACAAAAATATCTTCTTTGGCGTCGAGACGCCGCTTCAGCTCTTCGACCTGAATTTCGGGAACTCCATTGGACACTGGTTTTTCCTCCCCGCGAATGCCGCAAAACTGGTTGTAGTCTATCAGCTTCGTGACTGTGGGATGGGTGCCGCAGGCGGGACAGTCGGGATTCTTGCGCAGCTTTAGCTCGCGAAACTGCATGCCCAGCGCATCAATCAGAAGCAGGCGGCCGATCAACGGATTACCCACGCCCAGGATCAACTTAATAACTTCGGTAGCCTGCATCACGCCCACCAGCCCCGGCAAGATGCCAAGCACTCCGCCTTCGGCGCAGGAGGGAACCAGTCCCGGCGGTGGCGGCTCGGGATAGAGGCAGCGGTAGCATGGGCCGTCTTCGGTGGCAAAAACGCTGGCCTGGCCCTCGAAGCGGAAGATCGAACCGTAAACGTTGGGCTTACCGGTGAGCACGCAGGCATCATTCACCAGATAGCGAGTGGGGAAATTGTCGGTGCCGTCGGCGATGATGTCGAACTCGCGGAACATCGCAAGGGCATTCGAACTGTCCAGCCGCGTATCGAAAGTTCGCAGGTTCAAATAAGGATTGATTGCCTTCAGTTTATCTGCCGCGGAATCCAGCTTCTTGCGCCCCACATCGGCAGTCGAATGAATAATCTGGCGCTGCAAATTCGTGTAGTCCACCACGTCAAAATCGACCAGTCCCAGCGTGCCCACGCCAGCGGCGGTCAGGTACAGAGCCAGCGGAGAGCCGAGCCCTCCCGTGCCGATGCACAGTACGCGCGCGGCCTTCAGCTTCTGCTGGCCTTCCATACCGACCTCGGGCATGATCAGGTGCCGCGAGTAGCGCAGGATTTCGTCTTTGCTGAGTGTTTCTGGAATTGTAGTTGTGGTGGCCATAAGGTCCTTCTACATTGGATTGAATTCGCGCTCAGAAGAATCAGGAGCTAACGGCAACAGGGGAGACACATACAACAGCGGATTGCGGCGAAGGGGGTTTTCACAATTGACCTCGGCTGCTAAAGCATGCGCCCTGCGGCAGGCTTCAATGTGCGCCGCGATACGAACCTCAAACCAACTCCAAGCCTCCGGCGATGGAAGGCACAATCGAGATATTATCACCTTCTTTTAGCGTAGTCGCTTCTTTTTGCAGATAGCGGATGTCCTCATCATTGACATAAACATTGACGAAGGCGCGCAGTTTGCCTTCTTCTGTATAGAGATGACGGCGCAGGTCAGGATGCTGCTTCAGGAGCGCATCCATGGCTTCGGCGACGGTGGAGGCTTTTACCTCAATGGTGGCTTGCTTGCCTACATACTGGCGAAGAGGCGTGGGAATATGAATCTTGCTCATAATTGATGATAAAGGATGCAGCGTGCCAGCGAAAGATTCATCGAGCTGATCGCCAGGGCTAATTTCCCAGAGGTTGGAACGGTCCCAGCAGGCTGGAAACTCCCGCACGTTTGCGCAATTCGCCGAGCAAGGCACTGGCTGCGTTGGAGTAAGTCTTGCTCGGATCGGAAGGATCGGCCCAGACGGCATCGTAGACGATTTGCGCGGCTTCTTTCAGATCGATATGCAATGCCGCCTCGCAGACATCGATGCGTTCTTGCAGTCGGTCAAAACAGGGCTTGCAAATCACGGCGGGCTCAGAGTCCTCCGTGTGGTGTTCGGCCAGGATGCAGACTTTGGGCGCGTTGGCCACCTCGGCATGGGCTGCGAACAGCTGCGATTTGAACTCTTCGAGGAAGGCTTCTCGCTCCTTCTCGATCACTGAGGGGTCTGGTACAGGCTCGGCCGTCGCCTGAACTTTCGGCAACTTCGGAACGAGATTAGGGGAAACGCGCTCTTTGCTGTTGCAAGTCGGACAAATGTCCAGATTGGCGGGGTAGTACAGCCCGCAGTTGGCGCAAGGCAGGCCGTAACCGATCGGTTTGGCCGCGTCGGCCCTGCTTCGGACGCCCACGCGAACATTGGGCGCATCACTTAGTATTTCGTTGCGGCCATCGGTTTCGGCCGTGACGGCATGTGCGGGCTTGGCGCCGTGTGCTGATGAAGAAGTGTTCATTTGGGCTATCGATTCAAGTGCCTCTCGCTTCCACTTACCTGCAAAAGACTGGGGTTCAGTTTAAGTTTTCCCGGCACATCTCCATAAATACCGGGAGTACAGTCGGCAACACTGTCCTGATGGGGCGGTCAACGTGAATCCGGCTGTCTCATCAGTTTGACCAGTTCGTCCCGGCGGGCGCGATACAACTGGCGCTCCGGATCGAGCCGGGCGGCAATATCCAACTCGGCCAAAGCTTCGTTGTAGCGGTCCATGCTCATCAGGCAGGCCGCAAGAGAGTAATGGTTATCGGGGGAAGGATTGAGACGAAGCGCCTCGCGGAACTCTTTTTCCGCCGCCTCGTTTTGCTGCTCGCGAAACAGTGCCGTTCCCAGACTGTGATGAGCGGCTTCAGAATCGGGATTTAGGGCAACGGCCAGCTGCAGTTCGCGGACGCTTTCCTCGACCCGGTCGTCGAGCAGTAAAGCTTCGCCCAGGCCACGGTGCTCGGCCGAACCGTTGGGATCTTGCTGCACCGCCAGCCGGAACTCATTAATAGCGCTGCCATAGTCCTTTTTCGACATGTAGGCGCGGGCCAGGCAGGGATGCCCCTGCACCCATTCGGGATGTAGCTGGTAAAGCTGGCGCAGTTCCACGATGGCGGCTTCAAAATCTCCCTTGTCGCAGTATGTATTGCCTAAATTATTGCGGACAGAAGGGTCGTCTGGCGCAAGTCGCTTGGCTTCCCTGTATTCGGAGATCGCCTCATCGAGACTGTGTTGTTCGTGAAGAATCAGCGCCAGATTGGAATGGGCCTGCCAGAAGGCAGAATTCAGGTGAATGGCGTTGCGATAAGCGGCGACAGCGCCGGCAGGATTCCCGGCAGCGTGGAGCGCGATGCCCAGGTCATAGTACGTGTCGGCATTATTCGGATCGCGCGCCAGCGACTCTGCATAGGCATGCGCCGAAGCTGCGTATTGCTCGTTGGAGTAAAGGCCGAGCCCGAGAATCTGGTAGGCCTCGGCATTTTGTGGATCCATGCTGAGCGCGGTACGCGCCTCAGCAATCGAATTCGGACCATCATCGAGACGATAAAAAATGTAAGCCAGCGTGCTGTGATTCTCGGGGAAGTCGGGCATCAGCTTGGCCGAAAGCGTAATTTCGTCGAACGCGTCATCCCAGAGTTCCTGCTGCCGCAACATGGTTCCCAGAGCAAAGTGTAGAGCGGCGTTTTGCGGATCGGATTCTGACACCTGCCGCAGTGTCAATTCCGCTTGGTGAAAGCGACGCGCGCCGGCGTCTTCGGCAGCTTGAACCAGAATGGGTGGTATTTCACAGCTCGCGTTGGGGGTAACGCCGCTCGGGACAATCGAAGGCTTGAGTCCACTCAGCGCGCGCGCCAGATTTGCATTCGCGCCAGCAGACTCAAACTGCCGAATCTGTGCCTTCCCCGGGACAGCCGCGATTCCACGCTCCTGGACGATGCGCACCAGCCGGTCAGTCGAAATCCCTGAGGTCAGCCACGCCATCACTTCGGTGCAGTTCACCGGCTGAGTCTGGCTGGAGGCGGAAGAGACAGTAATGCACGCGAAAAAAAGACAAAAAGACAGACCAGGGCGCTTCACTCGACTTCCCCCCGAAGGCTAGTTTTTTTCTTGCTGGGTTTTGGTTACTGCGGGTCGATCGCTGGGTCGAACCGCAATCCTACCTTAATTCCCCCTTACGCCGAAGGTAAGATCACGGAGGTAACAGGACCGGGTGGTGACGCATTTGAACTCCGGCCCCTACGCTCGTATACTGACAGCCCCCTATGAAGGTCGTGGTTATCATTCCGGCCGCGGGATTGGGAACGCGCATGGCCCCCGTGGCCGCTGGCTCGAAGGATAAACCGAAGTCTCCGCCCTCGAAGCAATTCACCGAACTCGACGGCACGCCGGTCCTGATTCATACACTCCGCAAGTTTGCCGCCGTGGATGCGGTCGGTGAAATCTGGATTGCTCTCCGGGAAAATGAGATAACTGGATTTCGCCAGCGCCTGAAGAGCGAAGCGAAGGACATGCTGAAGAAGAAAGTGGAAATCGTTATTGGGGGCGAGCACCGTCAACAATCAGTGCAGAGCGCGCTGAATGCCATAACTGCTGCTCCCGATGACATTATTTTGGTTCATGACGCGGTGCGTCCGCTTGTGACCCCGGAAATTATCAGCGAAGTTATTTCGGCTGCGCGAAAATATGGCGCTGCAATTGCCGGAATTCCGGCGGTCGATACCGTGAAGCAGGTTGAGCGTACAGCCGAAGGAGCGCTGGTCAAGGCGACGATTCCGCGCGCGGCGATTGTAATGGCGCAGACGCCGCAGGGATTTCGCTACAGCGTAATCAGGAAAGCGTTCGACGAAGCGGAAGCCGACGGATTTCTGGGAACCGATGAATCGTCGCTCGTCGAGCGATCGGGACACGACGTAGCGGTGGTCATGGGATCGCCGCGCAACATTAAGATCACTGCGCCTTCCGACATGGAACTGGCCGAGTTCTATCTGGGGAAATAGATCACGGATTTGTACGGATTCGCGCTCATTCTCGATAAGGACCGAAACAGAATCCGCGTAAACCTGTGCGAATTCGTGGCTAAGATTTCTGCATGAGACAACCAACAACCAGAATTGGCTACGGCTTCGACTCGCACGAGTTTCGTCCTGGGATCCCCCTAAGAATCGGCGGCATTGCCCTGGCCCACGATAAGGGATTGGGCGGACACTCCGACGGCGACGTTTTGCTGCACGCGGTCACCGATGCTTTGCTCGGGGCCATAGCTGCACCCGACATTGGAACTTTGTTTTCGCCGGCAGATCCGAAATGGAAGGGTGCGGATTCTGCCGTGTTCTTGCGTGAGGCATTGAAACGAGCGTGGGAAGCGGGGTACAGCGTAGCGAATGTCGACGCGTCGCTGATTTTGGCTGCGCCTAAAATTGGCCCACATGCTGCGGCGATTCGCGGGCACGTGGCAAAGCTGCTGCAAGTGCCTGCCGATTGCATCGGATTGAAAGCGAAGACGCCCGAGGGGTTGAATTTGGAAAATACGGCCATCGCCCATGCGGTTGTGTTGCTGGAGCGGAGGATCCCGCCGAATAAAGCCAGAAAGAAAAGATCGAAGCACCGGTAGTGGCTCGGGTTGAGATTCGTCATGGGGGAGATTCCTCGCCCCGCTGGTGAGGGCGCGGCTTCGGAATGACGCCGTCGCGGTTAACTTACTTGATCGAAGCTTTCGCCGCTTCGATTAGCGCGCCGAAGATGGCGCGTGAAGGCTCGTCCTGTTCGATCGAGCGTTCCGGGTGCCATTGCACAGCCAGCACGAAGTGATCGGGATCAGTTCCTTCCAGTGCTTCAATGATGTCATCATCTGGGCACCGGGCGGAGATACGTAGACCTTCGCCTATTTTTTCGGCCGATTGGTGGTGAGAGGAGTTCACCGGCAGCCTGAGTCTGGGTCCACGATTAGCTGCACTCACTGGATTCCTGTCAAGCTTTGGTCGACCGTACGGCTGAGGGCGGCTGTGCCCACACGTTATCTGTGCCAGCGCGGACTCGTTCTCAATTTCAACTGCGTGCGCGATTACGATTTTTCTTCCCGCTTCATGATTGACGCGCCCGCGCAATTCTTCCGGGAGGAAATCCGGGATATGCTGCACGAGGGACCCGTAACGAAACACGTTCAAGCTCTGCAAACCGTAACAAATTCCTAGCACCGGCTTGCGTGCCGCGTACGCATCTTTCAGCAAAAGCCGGTCGACGGCCTCGCGCTGCTCATCGGGAGCGGCGCTGCGCAGAGAGCGCTCCCCGCTGTATTTGGCGGAATCGACGTCGGCCTTGCTGCCGGGCAGAAGCACGCCATGGCAGCCAATCATAATTTTTTCAATCTCGCCGAGCGATTGCCCGAGAGAAATGGGTACCGGTTCGCCTCCAGCCTCGGCCACGGCTCGCTCATACTGCACAATCGCGCGTTCGGCATATTCACGGTCGAGCGAGTGCGGCATCGGGATGGCAATCCGCGGCCGCATTCAGCCTGCTCGCTCAATTGCCGCCAAGGCCTTCGACTGGCGATAGTGACGGATTTCCATGATCAGTGAAAGAACACAGACGACGCATCCGGCCACAATCGCCGCTGGCAAGGCGATACGGCGATAGGCTGCGGTCATATCGGGACGAACGTGTCGCAGAGATGCGACCACTATCGTTCCGATAATGCCGAACAGCAAGCTGACGGCGAAGATAATCAGCGTACAGATGAATGTCACCAGCCCAACTCGCAATGGAATGGTGTACCACCGAGGTGGGCGGGCTTGCGGCATGACTACAGGCTACATCAGCCGGGCAGTCTTCACCCATCCTTCGAAGAGCGCAAAGGATAACAAGGTGGGACGACGGCTTGGCGGTTCAGGTGGTGTATAAATAAGCAAGGTATGTCGCAGGCAGCGCCAGCGATTACGCGGAGCCCCGCTGACGTCGTGAGGTCGACGCCGGTTTCCCAGGCGGCGAATGGGGTTTGCTACGCCTCCGCAGGCGAGATTTCGGTCAGTTCACTTGATCTGGAGCGGATGATTGGCGCGGTTCCTATCAAGATAGCATCCGCTCTTCGGCGCAAGGCCTACTACTTCGTTCCTCTCACCGTCAGCCAGGGAGAGGACACGCTCATCGCCGACCGCTATGACGTAATGCTCAGCGACAACGCCGTCTGCCACCGCAATCTGAATCTCGGTGACTCGCAGTGCGTGTTTATCTCTACGCGCTTGATGGACGACAAATTCTCTGTGGCATTCGAGTTCTATATCAATGTCGGACACGCGTTGGTCGAATTGGCGGGAGTTTCGCATGAATTCAGCGAGCTCGCCTGGAGACAGGTAGAAGCGGGCGTGCGGGGAGAAACGTCGTTGGACGCCTGGGAGGCCAGAAAGCTGGCGACGGCCAATGGGCCGGATGCCGAGCGCTACAAGAACGAATATTTTGAGGCTACTTTCGCCGACACGACTTCGATCTATTTGCTTTCGATGTACCTGGATTTGGATTACCACGATTTACGGGAACGGGACTACCCCCTGCTGGCGCCTTCGCCGCTTGCCGAACGCCTGAGAAAAGTGGCAGAGTTGTTTCCGGCGAATCCGGGATATGAGTTCGCAGTGCTTTACAGGCGGCGGTAGATCGGCCGCCAGACGGGCTATTTACTTCCAATTGCAAAATTTACCGTGCTGCCGGCATTGGCATTTACCGTCACCGACTTCTCCCACGTCTTGGGTTCGGTGAAGATCGGCCGTTGCACGGCTCGCTCAGTGAGTACGTCGTAGGCTTGCTCCTTGCCTGCCAGTCCCCAGCCTTCGTGCCAGGCGACAATCTGATAGGTGCCTGGCGGCACGTTGGTGAATTCAAAGTGGCCGCTCTCGTCGGTGACAGCATAATAAGGATGGGTAACGACCATCATTTCGGCATTCATCCACACGTGGCCGCCATTACAGCGTAGATTGACAAGGCCCGGCGTTGACATGGTGCGCGTGCTGACTTGGTTGGTGAAAGGAAACGGCAGGTTGTAGCTGGCTGCGCCGTCCATGTGAATCGTGTGCAGGGTGGCATCGGAACTTTGCATCGACAACTGGCCATTCTCCGGTACCAGCAAGATATGAGGAATGTAGTGGCAATGCCGCTGGTCGAGATGGCGGCGTTGGGCGGGAAGCTCGTCCAGGGGCTTTCCAGCCGAGATGTTCTTGATATAGACCACTGTGTTTGCCACACCGCCTTCGGGTCCGAGGATGAGGCGCTCAAGGCTGGTGGTCTTTTTGCCGTCGGGCTCGCATATCTGCGGGTCTTTGGTGACCGGGAATTCCAATTCGTGAGGCACTGGGCCTGTCCACTTGACGGTTCCGGAAATCGTACCCCCGTCGGTGACTGCAATCACCTTGTAATCTTGCGCAGCCACTAAAACAGCGGTCGCGAACAGAGTCGTCAGGCAGGCAAGACTAAGAATGATGTTCCGCATAACAAACCCCCGATAACACACCGCCCGTTTGTGCGCGCTTGCGAAACGCGAACAAGGCGGGCTGAAATTTGGGTCGTGTTGCTATTCCGCAGGCAACGATTTGCACCCAACATGCGGGCCAGCGCCGTACAGGGACCGAGCGCCCGTGGTTGCGGCAGTACTTGATTCCAGCAGGGAGGACCGTCACCGGTTCATGTGATTGGAATCACTGACATTAGAATGCGCTTAGTTTTGCAACAGGTCGAGATTACCGAAGTGGTATATCGGGCGGGGCAGTGCTGCCTTATGTAGTCGCTAGCGAGTTGTCGCCCGCGCTTTCCCCAAGACCCACAAGTAGTTACAATCAGGCTCCATGTCAGTGAGCGTACGGTCCTTCGCCAAAATTAACCTCGGCCTGCATATTGGCTCGCGCCGAGAGGATGGGTTTCACGAACTGCTCACGGTTTACCAGACAATCGCGGCCCACGATGTAATTCGGGTCAGCCTGAGCCGCGGAAGAGGAATCGAGATTCGATGTGCCGATCCGAAAGTTCCGCAAGACGAGTCGAATACCTGCTATCGCATCGTCGATAAGGCGCTGCGGGCCATGCGAGTTAGGATTCGCGTGATCGTTGAGATTGATAAAAAGTTACCGGTGGAAGGAGGGGTGGGAGGCGCGTCATCCAATGCCGTGGCGGCGCTGCTTGGACTGGAGAGAGCTTTAAGGAAGAATCTCTCAGCCGCGGAGCGGTTGCGCATTGCGGCGGAGGTCGGTTCGGATTTGCCTTTGTTTCTGATGGGTGGGACGGTATTGGGGATTGGGCGTGGTCAGCAGGTTTATCCGCTTGAGGAGTTGCCGGCAATACCGTGCGTGGTCGTGACGCCTGCGGTCGGCGTCTCTACGCCAAAGGCGTTTGCGGCATGGGATCGATTCAGAGGAGAAAAAGCGCGAGCGAAGTCCGGGCCGTCGGCCGTCGCTACATTGACCGCCTTCACAGCGTCCGATAGAATGAATGAGCTTGGCCAAAGGCTGTCGGCGTGGCTGGGTGAAACTTACTCCGGTGCTCCTCAGGGTAATAGGCGGTTCAGGAGGGGCCGGGCCGAGAATCTGCTTCTCGCGCTTGTCCGGGCCGGGATCGAAAACGACTTCGAACAGGTCGTCTTTCCTGAGTATCCCGAACTGAAGGAAGCCAAGCGTGCACTAGAACAGGCAGGCGCGAAGTACGTGTCTCTGTCAGGTTCCGGTTCTGCGCTGTACGGATTGTTTGCGACGCGAGAACAGGCCCGGCTTGCGGCAAAACGCCTGCCCAGGCAGGGTTGGGCGACGATGGAGACGGTTACGCTGACGCGGCGTGAGTATTGGAATGGAATAATGGCATAGCGGTGGGCGGGGGAAATTTTTGATTGTTGATTGGCGTTTTTTGATTGAAAATCTATCAGCAATCAAGAATGAAGAACTGGGCCGTCGACTAATGGTAGGTCAAGTGCCTTTGGAGCACTTTGTCTAGGTTCGAATCCTAGCGGCCCAGCCAAGAATCAGTTGCCAGTTCCGGGTTCTCAGTTGAACCGGCCGAGGCCCAAAGACTGAGAACTGGCAACTGAGAACTGAGAACTGCTATGGCTACTTTGCTTACGCCGGACAAAACGGAGAAGGTCGAAAAGAAGGCCGAGCACGTGCCGGAAGAAAAATCAGAGCGCAAGGCGCGGCCGCGCGTAGATGAGAAATTCAAGATCTTTAGCGGCACCGCCAACGAGCCTTTGGCCGATGAGGTGTGTGCCTTTCTCGGCATGCCGCGCGGTCAGGCGCAGGTCATCCGCTTCGCCGATGGCGAGGCTTATGTGCAGATTCAGGAGAACGTGCGCGGCGCCGATGTGTTCGTGATGCAACCGACCTGCCGCACGGTTCACAGTAATGGCAAAAGTGCCAGCGTCGACGAGCACCTGATGGAATTGCTGTTGATGATTGATGCCCTGAAGCGCGCGTCGGCGCGGCGCATCACGGCGGTGATGCCGTATTTCGGTTACGCCCGGCAGGACCGCAAAGATAAGCCGCGCAGCCCGATTTCTTCCAAGCTCGTGGCCGATCTGTTAACCACAGCAGGAGCGCACCGGGCGTTGATTGTCGACTTGCATACCCCGCAGTTGCAGGGATTTTTCAATATTCCGGTGGATCATCTATTCGCCTCGCCGGTGCTGGTGGATCATTTCAAGAAGTTGAATCTGCCGAACCTGACCGTGGTTTCCCCGGACGCGGGCGGCGTGGAGCGGGCCAGATTCTTCGCCAAGAAGGTAGACGCGGCGCTGGCCATCGTTGATAAGCGCCGCACCGACGTAAACGTGGCGGAAGTCATGCACGTGATCGGCGACGTGGACGGGCGCACCTGCCTGATCATCGACGATTTGATCGATACAGCCGGGACGCTGGTGAAAACCGCGACGGCGCTGATCGAAAACGGCGCAACCGAAGTTTATGCGTGTTCATCGCATGCCGTCTTATCAGGCCCGGCGGTGGAAAATATTTCGAAGTCTGTGATCCGCGAAGTGGTGGTGACGAACACCATCCCGCTGAGCGACGAAGCGAAGCAGGAGCCGAAGATTCGCGTGCTCTCGATTGCCGGATTGATTGGCCGCGCCATTCAGGCCAATCATGAAGAGACTTCAGTAAGCAAGTTGTTCGTGTAGGCGAGAGATTTTTTGTCAACGGCGAATGGCAAGTTTCTCGCCGCGCCTTCGGCCGGTTGGGAATGACAATTCATAGCGAAGCAGGAAGATATTATGGCAGCTACATTGGAGCAAAACGTTTTGGAGGCTCGGCCTAGAGAGTCAGGGACGAAGAATCATGCCCGGCGAGTACGGCGTGAAGGCAAAATTCCAGCCGTGGTCTATGGCGCGGGAAAGAATGCTATGCCGGTCACGGTGGACCCGCGGCATGTGCTGCGGATTCTGCGCTCCGACAGCGGCCACAACACGATTTTCGACCTTGCGCTCGATGGCGAGCGCACCAAGGCGATGATTGTTGACTGGCAGTACGAGCCGATCAAGGGCAACCTTCTGCACATCGACCTGAAGCGCATTGCCATGGACAAGGCCTTGCGCGTAAGTGTGCCGATCGTGCTGCAAGGCGTCGCCGCGGGCGTAAAAACCGAAGGCGGCATCCTTGAGCACATTCTGCGCGAAGTGGAAGTCGAGTGTCTACCCGGCGACATTCCCAGCCACATCGATGTCGATATCAGCCATCTCACCTTCGGCGAGGTGCTGCGCGTTTCCGATCTTCCGCACAGCGACAAGATTAAGTATTTGACGGAGGAGAATCAGCCCATCGCCCACATAACCTCGGTGAAGGAGGAAGTGGCTCCGACTCCGGAGGCGGCGGCAGCGGAAGCAGCTGCGGCTCCGGCTGAACCTGAAGTCATCAAGAAGGGCAAGGCGGAGACTGAGGAAGAAGGCGCGGAGGCTGGTGCTCCGGCGGAGAAGACTGAAAAGGGCGCCGAGAAGAAGGCTGAGAAGAAGGAGAAGAAATAGAGCCATGTGGGGACAGCCGCCCCCGGCTGTCCGGCCGAGCGAAGCTCGGCGGCGTTTTGCTGGCCACATTGGGATGGCAGCGTGAAACTGATCGTCGGTCTTGGCAATCCTGGCATCGAGTATCAGTTCACGCCGCACAACGTTGGATTTTTGGCGGTCGACCGGATCGCCAGCAACTGTGGAGTCGAGATCAGAAACCGGCAGTGCCGGGCGCTGACGGCGCGAACGCAGATTGGCGAGGTGCCAGTGCTGCTGGCCAAGCCCGAAACCTACATGAACCTGAGCGGTATGTCGGTGCGGGAGCTGGTGGCGAAGAACGAGGCGAATCCGGAATCGGATGTGATCATAATTCAGGACGAATTGGATTTTCCGTTGGGTACGCTACGGATACACACGCGGCGCAGCTCGGCGGGGCATAACGGGATTGAGTCGATTATCGCGGCGCTGGGTACGCAGGATTTTCTGCGCATCAGAATCGGCGTGGCCCCGGAGCATAGGGTGGAAAACGGCCGGGAGTATTTGCTTGCGCCGATGCGCAAGGCGCAATTGAAAGTTGTGGACGAGATGTTGGATGTGGCTGCTGAAGCTGTAAATGTAATTCTGAAAGAAGGCCCAGCAGCAGCGATGAACAGATTCAATCGGAAGGAAGACAAAGATTAGAGGTCAGGGGCTAAGGGTTCAGGCGTCAGGACCCACAGACCCGGCCGGGGACCACGAAACAAAGGTTCGCGGAAATGCAGGATTCGATGTTTTGCTGACCCCCGACCTCTGATCCTGACCCTGAGAGTTTGGAGACACTAATGAATCGTACTTATGAACTGATGTTTATTGTTCGTCCCGACATGGCGGATGAGGATCTGGACAAACTGATCTCGAATCTGGAATCGACGGTGACGTCGGCGTCGGGAACAGTGAAGAACGTCGAGCGCATGGGCAAGCGGCGGCTGGCTTATACCGTTCGTAAGTTTCGCGAAGGCATTTATATTCTGCTGACGCTCGAAGGTGCGGGCTCGGTGGTCCGCGAGGTCGAGCGCCGTCTGCGCGTAACTGAGCCGGTGATCAAGTTTCTCACCGTGCGTATCGACCTGGAGCAGAAGCGGCTGGAGAAGATCAAAAAACTGCGCGAAGCGCGAAAAAAGCTGAGCGCAGAGGCGCCAGCCACCGCCGCGGAAGCGCCCATCACCCCGCCTGCGGAAACACCCGCGACGGCGTGAGACGAATGGCTGGTTGTTGATTCCTGATTGTTAGCTGAATGCCAAGAGGCTGGCCGGGACGGCCCCAACCAGCAATCAAGAGGCAATCGACAATGGGCGATTATTCTGTTCCGGCAGCACGACGACATACTGAACTTACGAAGGAGTTTTATGGCGGAAGAAGAAACGAAAGCAGCAGTAGGCGAGCGGCCCGCAGAAGCGCCAAGAACCGACGCACAACGGCCTGCCGGAGAGCGAGGCGCTGGCGACCGTCCGAGATTTGGGGACCGCGGACGTTCAGGGCCAGGAGGCGGTCCGCGCGAAGCGGGAGGACGCAAGTTTTTCCGGCGCAAGAAAGTATGCAAGTTCTGCACCGAGAAAATTGCCGACATCAATTACAAGGATTACCGTTTGCTCGGCCAGTTCGTGGCCGAGAACGGCAAGATCGTGCCGCGCCGGCTCACCGGCGTGTGCTCGCCGCACCAGCACCGGCTGGCCGCGGCGATTAAGCAGGCGCGCAACATCGCACTACTGCCGTTTGCAGGAAGAGTTCAGTAAGGGCTGTCGGCCTCGGATTGACACGGATTTTCACGGATCAGAAATCGGGATGAGTTCCCTTGGTTTATCTGTCGTAATCCGCGTGAATCCGTGGCAAACCAACTTTGACAATGGAGTCATAGCATGGAAGTTATCCTCAAAGAAGATGTAAGCAAGCTGGGATCGCGCGGCGACGTAGTAAGGGTTGCCGAAGGATATGGGCGCAATTTTCTTTTGCCGCGCAAGCTGGCCATCGAGGCCACCGAAGGTAACAAGGCGGTCATCGCGCAGATGAAGTCGGCGGCGGTGCGGCGCTCGGCTAAGGAGAAGTCGCAGGCCGAAGAACTGGCCAAACAGTTTGAAGGCCTCTCGGTGTCGTTCTCACGCAAGTCGGGCGAACACGATCAATTGTTCGGCTCGGTCACTTCCAGTGACATTGCCGAAGGCGTCGCCAAGAAAGGCATCAATCTCGATCGTCGGCAGATTCAGTTGCACGATTCCCTCAAGACCCTGGGCGAGTTCACCGTTCCGGTAAAGCTCCACAAAGATGTGACCGCGCACTTGAAAGTGGTGATCGAGAAAGAAGTCGTGGCGGATTAGAATTCTTTGGCCCGAGCTTGAACGCTCGGGCCTTTGAGTGTATCGGCTCACTAAGTAGATGTTTGGTAGTGGCTCAGCCTGAAATTGAGCGCTCCCCTATCGACGTTTGCCCTCTTGTCCTGCCCTGGAGCTTCGAGCGGACAACCAGGAGCGGCTGTCCCTCCATGTTCTGTTTCCAAGCTGTTGAGCCTCAAGCAGAAATCTCACGTCCTCCCATATAATTTCTGCTTACGAATCTGCTCATGCTGCGTCTATTCCAGTGCAAGCCCGGAAGACGGCATTGACCCGGGCGCATAGGAAAACGACAAAAACATGCCGGCCGATGTTTGGGCATTACCACTTGCGGTTGGTGAACGGACGCTCGCGATAGCGAAGTATCGGGCGAAGAAAATCAGCGGTGGCAGAGACGTCGAGAACCTGATCGGGGAAAGCGCGAGTGAGACTCGCGCGATCCCCAGTCAAGAAAACCAGGACCCCGCGCGGGGCCGCATGGCTGTTCCAGAACGCCGCATAGACGATACAGTTCTCATCCGCGAGGCGCAACGCGGGAACCGTGGCGCCTTCGAGGAATTGGTCCGCCACTATGATCAGGCGGTGTTGCGGCTCGCCCTCCATCTCACCGGCACAGAGCAGGACGCGCAGGACGTGTATCAGGATGCCTTCCTGAAGGCTTACAAGAACATCGGAAGCTTCCGTTTCGAGTGCTCGTTTTATACCTGGATTTACCGGATCGTGACCAACTTGTGCCTCGACCACCTTCGCAAGAAGACGGTGCGCAAGGAAGATGCGCCGGTAGTGAGGGATGCGAACGGCGAAGAGTATGACCTACTCGATCAGGTGGCGGATGGGCGGGCGGGAGCGAATCCAGAGCGCGATTTGATGCGCCGGCAATTGGGCGCGCGCATCGCGGGGGCATTAGAACGATTGACGCCGCGCGAGCGGATGGTATTCGAGCTGAAGCATTACCACGGGCTGAAACTGCGCACGGTGGGAGAGATTTTGCATACCACCGAAGAGACGGCGAAGAACACGCTGTTTCGAGCGACGCAGAAGTTGAGAGGTCAGTTGGCGGATATGAGGTGAGGGAATCCTAATCCTCGCAAGAGAGTCGAGAAGTGGGGCGAGCACGAGGTTCAGTGTTATACACGCGAGATCCCTCGCCCCGTTGGTGAAAGCGCGAGGCCTCGGGATGACGTCAGAGTAAGAGCGATGAGGGAACGAATATGAAGTGCGAATGGGTACGAGAGAACATCACGCTGCATGTTTACGGCGAATTGGCCGATGATGCCCGCCATGAACTCGAGCAGCACGTGGCGCGCTGCTTCGATTGCGCGGCGGAGCTGAAGGCAGAGAAAGAATTGCATGCCCTGCTGTCGCAGGCGCCGGCGGCTGAACCCACGCCGAATCTGCTTGCCGCTTCGCGCATGCGATTGCAAGAGGCGCTGGAAACCGCTGAGCAGGGAGGTTTCTGGCAGCGGCTGGCGTTCGATCCAGCGCACTGGCTGCGGCAGATGCGCTTCTCGCCAGCGCTGGCTTCGGTGATTCTGATCGCAGGATTCGCGGGCGGGATTGGAACCGCCTATAAGGTGTTCGCTCATCCGCAGCCGGCAGGTCCGCTGGCGGTTGCGCCCCAAAGTCCGGCCGAGGCCGCTATTACCGGTATTCGCTCCATCACCCAGGATCCGGGAACAAACCAGGTCGACATCAAGTACGATACGGTCTCTACCCAAGAGACGCAGGGATCGTTGAACGACCAGCGTATTCAGCAATTGCTGCTGTTTGCCGCACGCAACAATTACAATTCCGGCGTGCGTATGGACTCGGTCGATCTGCTCACCAAGAGGCCCGAAGTTTCGCAAGTGCGCGATGCGCTGATCTATGCGCTGCGCTATGACACGAATCCGGGCGTGCGCCTGAAGGCGCTCGATGGATTGGGACCATTCGTGAAAGACGATGTTCGGGTGCGCGATGCCATGCTCGAGGCGCTGGTCAACGATTCCAATCAAGGTGTGCGCATCGAGGCGTTGCGCATGATCGAGCCGGTAAAGGCCGATGGCAGCGTGCGCGGCGTGCTGATGACTCTGGCGGCGAAAGATTCGAGCCAGTACATCAAATCGCAAGCCCGAACCATGCTGGCGCAACTGCCGGAGATCGATTAAATCAGGCGTCAGAGGCTAGGGTGCAGGAAGTCGAGATGCTGGGGAGAAAGGTAAAAGGTAGTTCGCTTTGAGACGTTCGCCACAATTCGTCAGATTGTTATGCGTGATGGCGGTCGCCGCTCCACTGGCACTGGCGCAGGGTAGCTGGAGCCAGGCTTCGTCGGGCACGCTCTCTGCCGCCCGCAATATAAGAGTAAAGGTGGACATGGGCTCAGTAGTCTTGCGGGGCAGCCAGCGGCAGGACATCAGCTACGCGGTCCATGGTCAATCGTATTCGGCGGATGGGCGGCACGGCGGTTTCAAAGTCAATTCTTATGTCCATGGCGACACGGCGTGGATTACCGCCGAATGGGAAGGCGGAAGGCATCGCGGATTCTCCGGCGAGTTTGATATTCAGGTTCCGCGCGACGTCGCGCTGGTCAAGGTTGAAACCGGCGGTGGCGCGGTGGAGGTTACTGGAGTTGCCGGAGCGGCGGAAATCGAAAGCGGTGGCGGCAAGATTCGTCTAGATGACATTGGCGGCTCGGTTGATGCGCAAACCGGCGGCGACTCGATGGAAATTGGTACCGTAGGCGGCGACCTGAAGCTGGAAACCGGAGGCGGGAATATTTCGATCCGGTCGGCGAAAGGAAAAATCTACGCAGAAACCGGTGGCGGCAATATTTATGTAACGTCGGGCGAGGGCGGCGCGGAACTGCAGGCGGGCGGTGGAAACGTGGAAATCAACCGCTGCGTGGGAAGAGTAAAAGCTTCGACCGGCGGGGGCAATATTACGCTCGGCGATATTGGCGGACCGGCGGATATCGAAACCGGCGGAGGCAGTATTCGGCTCTCTTCGGCAAAAGGCCGCGTAGGTGCGAACTCCGGCGCGGGAACGATCGAGCTTTACGGCGTTCCCTCAGCCCGGGTGGAAACCGGCGCTGGCGGAATTACTGTGAAGCTGGTGAACACCGGGGCAGAGCGCAGCGACTCAATGCTCGAAACTTCTGCGGGCGACATTACGGTTTACATTGCGCCTGATGTGGCGCTGTCGGTGCGAGCCAGCGTGGAACTGGGCAATGGGCACCGCATCACCTCCGAGTTTCCCGACATTCACATTGCCAGCGAAGGCGATAAGTGGGCGCCAAAGACGCTGACGGCTGAGGGCAAACTGAACGGAGGCGGCCCATTGCTGAAGGTCCGCACCACCACCGGCGATATCTGCTTCCGGCGGGCGAACCGGTAAGAGAACGGCGGCAATAATCATTGGGCGGAAGAGACAGTGGAAATCTCAGGAGGTCGGCTATGCGTAAACATATTTTAACGGCGATTGCGTTGTTGCCTTTGTTGCTGCTTCCCTCCCACGCCGCGCAGCGCTTGTGGGATTCGGAGCAGCCTTTCGGCTATTCCAGCGATGACTCGGGCAGTTCTTCCTACCTGGGCGTGGACATCGCCGACGTCACCGCGGACCGCATGGCGGCCTTGAAGTTGAAAGAGGAGCGGGGCGCGGAAGTGACCATGGTTGACCAGGATGCTCCCGCGGGCAAGGCGGGCATCAAGGAACATGATGTGATTCTGAGCGTCAACGGCACCCCGGTGGAGGGCAAAGCGCAGTTGCAGCGAATGATTCATGAAACTCCACCGGGGCGAGTGATTACGCTAGGGTTGAGCCGCGATGGGCAGCCCATGACGATCAAAGTGCAGCTGGCCGACCGGCGCAGCGAGTTTCATGTTTACAAAGATAAGGATTGGGGAAAAGACTTCCACATCGAAATTCCTCCCATTCCGCCGGTCCCGAATCTTCCTGATTTCGATCTGCCAAACATGGGCGTGGTCTATGTTCATTCGTCGATGAGAAGCGGCCTGATGGTTGAAAATCTGACGCCACAGCTGGGAGAATTCTTTGGCGCAAAAGGCAGCAATGGGGTGCTGGTGCGGTCGGTCGAAAAGGGAAGCAGCGGCGAGAAGGCGGGATTGCGTGCGGGAGACATTGTGGTCCGCGTCGGCGACCAGACAATTCATGATACCAGTGACTTTACTCATGCCCTGCGTTCGCATAGCGGAGGCTCGGTGAACCTGATCGTGATCCGTGAGAAAAAAGAACAAACCCTGACGCTGACTTTGCCCCAGCGGAAGGAATCCGGCGATATGTGGGAAGAAGAAGGCTTCGCGTCGCCTGAGCAGCAGGCGGAAAACGAGTTGGCACTGAGCGAAGTGCAGCGCGAATTAGCCGAACTGCAGCCGCAGATGGAACTCGCCCAGCAGGAAAGCCACAAGGCAATGGACGAACTGCGGCAATCGCTTTGTCAGCAGAAGGAGGCAATGAAGGCACAGACCGAGGCGCTCAAGAACCAACTCGGTTCCAAAGTTCGCGAAGAAACGGAAAAAAGCCTCCGGCAGCTGGAACAGCAAATGGAGCAAGTCCGCCAGGAAATGCAGGGGCATTGGGCAGATATTTAGCTGGACACAAACGCCTGCCAGAAAGGGGTCAGATCAGGCGTTGGCCTTTTGGCTGCGCAGACTGGCCAGGCAGACGCGATTGCGTCCCGCTTGCTTAGCTGCATAGAGCGCAGCGTCCGCCGCTTTCACCAGTTCGTCGCGAGTCGTTCCATGTTCCGGATATGCGGCAGTTCCGGCGCTGATCGTCACCGTGCTGGGCACGCCGGGAAACTGCCAGCTCGCCACCATCTTCCTCAATTTTTCTGCGATAAGCATAGCCTGCTCGGCGTTCGCCTGCGTCAGCAGGATGGAAAACTCCTCGCCTCCATAGCGGCATACGACATCGATTTTCCGCACCTGCTGGTGAAAAAGTGAAGATACCTGGCGCAGCACTTCATCGCCCAGCACGTGACCGAATTCATCGTTCAGTTGCTTGAATTTGTCGATATCTGCCATGATGACGGCCATACCAGTGCCATAGCGGCGGGCGCGCTCGATTTCTTCCATAATGCGCATCTCTAAGTACCTGCGATTGAAAATGCCGGTCAGACCGTCCAGATAAGCGAGTTGCTTCACCCGCTCAACATAATGGGCGTTTTGGATCGCGGTTGCGCAGATGTCAGCCACTGACTCCAACGATTGCAGATCGCCGTCGCGAAATGCGTTAGGCAGAGCGCTGTCGAGAGCAAGAATGCCAAGTGTCTGTCCGAATGAGACGAGGGGAATGCACATGCGTGAGGCCGACTCCGCGAACAGCTTGGTGGATTGGCATTCGGAGAGATTGGCCTCGGTTGCAATCGTGTTGCTGGCTAGAATGCCCGCCCAGGGCTCCATAGTGGCCGGAAAACGTCCGCCCTGGGGAATGCCCGGAGTCAGCATGCCATGGTGAGCACGCAAGACCAGATCCTGATCTTCGCGCAGGAGTAAAGAAACGTGCGAGACGCGGAAAGCGCTTTGAATTAGCCCGCAGACCCGGCCGAGCAGTTCTTCAAGGTCAAGAACGGCGGTGGTCTGCTGCGCGATGGCGTTGATGGCCTGAAGCTGCCGCGCGCGCTGCTGCTCCAACGAATACAGGCGTGCATTCTGCAATGCGATCGAGGCCTGCGTGGAAAAAAGCGTAAGCAGGTCGATGGTCTCGTGATCGAAATGATCGATGCGGTCGCTCTGGCAATCGAGCACGCCCACTACCTCATCGCGAACCATCAACGGAATCGCCAACTCCGAGCGAGTGGATTTGGCAGAGCAAAAGTAGCGCGGATCCTTGGCAACGTCGGGAGAATACACCGGCTGCTT
>JASHQM010000007.1 GCA_030039165.1 Candidatus Sulfotelmatobacter sp.
CAACAGTCATGGCGCCCGAGAGTGTCATCACGACGAAACAATCTTCGTCGCGGGCCATCGCCTCGAGCACATCGGCAGCTTCGCCAATCTGGCGGCCGGTAAAAGCTGTTTTGGCCATCGCCCGCACAAGATCGTCGATGGTTTTGACTTTGCTGAGATCGAGCGGCTCCAAGGCAGTCAGCCGGTCTTCAACTGGATTGTGCAGCTGACGTTCCCTGCCCTCGCCGGAATGCAGTGCAGGCACCGGTCCCTTCCCATGATGCGAATTGCCATGATTGCCGTCGTTCACGGTGAACCTCCAAGCTCGGACCCGAACTCTCCCGACCAAATACTCTACAGGATTGGGCTATTCCCGTGCACGAAACATTGCTCACGTCTGACAGCCGTTCGCCGTCTTTGCGGATGCTATATTGATCATCAGACGATGAATCCTCTCCCTGACAGATATCGCGTGGCCTTGGTACAAATGTCATGTGGCCCGGAGCCAGAACAGAATCTTCAGAAAGCGCTCGAACGAATCGCCGATGCTGCTGGGCGCGGCGCCAAAATCGTTTGCTTGCCTGAACTATTCGAAGCGCAGTACTTCTGCCAGCGCGAGGATCACTCTCTCTTCGATCTAGCCGAGCCGATTCCCGGCCCGTCCAGTGAAAGGCTCGCCTCGGCGGCCCACAAGCATGGCGTTGTGCTTATCGCGTCCTTGTTCGAGAAGCGCGCACCCGGCGTCTACCACAACACTGCTGCTGTCTTTGATTCCGACGGCTCCCTGCGCGGCCTCTACCGCAAGATGCATATCCCAGACGATCCCTTGTACTATGAAAAGTTTTACTTCACCCCCGGAGATCTCGGCTTTCGCGCCATCGACACTAACGTTGGCCGCGTGGGAACGCTGGTTTGCTGGGATCAATGGTTCCCGGAAGGAGCGCGTCTTACCGCCTTGCAGGGAGCGAACGTTCTGTTCTATCCCACCGCGATTGGCTGGCATCCATCAGAGAAAGAAGAGTTCGGTGCGGCCCAGCAGGATGCCTGGCGCACCATCCAGCGCGCCCATGCGATTGCGAATGGAGTTTATGTTGCGGTAGTGAATCGCGTGGGCTTCGAAACCGGCAACGTGCGCGGCAAATCCACTCCCGGCCAGGGACTCGAATTCTGGGGCGGATCTTTCTTCTGCGATCCTTTCGGACGCGTATTGGCCGAAGGTTCGCACGACCGCGAAGAGATCATCGTGGGCGACGTTGATCTGAAGGCCCTTGAGGAAATCCGCCGCAACTGGCCATTCTTGCGCGACCGTCGCATCGACGCTTACGCACCGATCACCAACCGTTTGCTCGATGGACGATAGTCTTACACTTCGAAACCGATCGTTCTCTTTTCACAGATCCATGATCTGCCATCATTGCACGTAAACGTCGAGCTCCGGGAGGTTTGTGTACGGCGGGTTAGACCCGCCGAAAATAGTGTTGAAGGATGCCCATGTGTTGCCGCCGTTCACGCTGAAATCCGGAGGCGTGGTATTTGTGCCCAGGATCCATGTGCTTTCAGAGTCATAGCCGAGCGGCTCGATCACCACCCAGTATGTGTTCCCGCCGGTCAGCGATGGATGAGCCTTGGATGTAAGCCTCTTCTTGGGCTTGGCCACCGTACTCGCGGGAAGCGACGTGACGGTAAAACTCTCTAGAACGGTTGTGATGGGCGCCGGCGATCCACTGTTGTCATTCACGAGCGCCACCACCACGCCCTCTGTCCCACCAACGTATCTGACCGCTACATCGAGATAGTCAAGAGTCCCCGATCCGGTTGGAACAAACGGTGCGGCGATCCATTGTGATATTGGGGAAGTGGCGCAACCGGCATCGTCTGGACCGACTATGCAGTCGCCAACGCCCGTAGCTGCGCTGCTGAAACTGTTGAATACCTCGGTCTGTGCCACGGCACTCCAGCTGGCAAGCAAAACCCCAATGGCAACCAGAGTAGACCCAAACTTAAGCAATCGTGTGAGCATATTCTCCTCCGATATTTCGCGAGACACTCCGAGCGCCGGGATTATCGGACTTGGCAAGAAGGATGTCAACAGGGAGTCGTTCACAAGCCTGAGGCGGATTCCAAAGGCGCGTCCTTACATGATCGCCATAATCCCGGTTAACTCATTGATTGGCATTGCGATTGTAAACGCCTTTGTCGACAGTTATTGGCTTTTGTGGAGACGCGGGAATCGGCGATTCCTAAGGCTCCCGCTAGGTCTGCAGGGGAGCGATGAATTCCACTCCAAAACAGTAACCGCTACGGTGGCGGACGACGGCCATCATTCGCAAGCAACGCGGAATCCCGAACTCAACCTCCAGCAGATCACCCGGTTTCAGCCCGATTCCGGCATACAGTTCCATCCCGCCTTCACTTAACTCCGTGCCACGGCCAGAGACCAGCGTGGTTGAGAACCCGTCTGTGACGGCCACGCGAACCGGCAGGTCAACGGGATGCCGCTGCCATCGCCGCGTGCTTGGGGAGGGAGGCATTTTGGCTGATGATGACTCGGAGCCGGCCCACAGTTCAGATTACGAAAGTACAACTTACGGCGTTGTTCTGAGGGCGATGGGGCCAAGTGGCCATTCCGCCGGTTGAGTGGGGTGTTCTGAGTGCAAACGCCTGCTTTCCCCCAGACATAGCAGTTCCATGCTTCTTGTCTCGGCTCTCCTCAGACCGCCGCGAAGTCAATTCACCGCAGGCCCTTTCACGATTTGCGGCAGCCGCGTGGTTGGCTTCGCCACATGCGATGCGTCGGACGAGCATACACTCTTGATCGTAGGCACGTTGTCGAAAGTATTGCTACCGCTGAAACTTGCGGGAACGTTTTGGAGACCAATGAGCGCATCGTTTATTGTGTTGGAGTGAACGGTCGCCGAAAAGCAGCCGAAATCGATCGCGGCATTGCCGGAATTCGTTATCTTGTTGGATTCTACGGTTGAACCACTCGCACCCAGCATAACGCCGTCGTTGCTGTTCAACACGGTATTAGATTTGATGGTCTCCTCGGCTGCTCCGGCTACTATCCCATAGGCCGAATTTGTCACTGTATTACTTTCCGCTGAGGCAGTGGAGTTAAGGACTATCCCTTCATCAAACGCGCCGGTAACAATGTTGCTGGCTATACTTCCGGCGGCCTCCGAGTAAATGCCAACTACGGTCACGGCCACATTGTTTCCCTTGACGGTCGCCGTAAGCGTCGGCGGCGTCTGATTGCTGAAAAGGAACATTGCAAGGTTATCCAAATTGTGGATGCTGCTGTTTTCAATCGTCACGGACTCCTTGGTCGTGCTTCCGTTCTCAGCCCATATCCCCGTCGTATATCCCGAGTTGCTCAGGTTACGAACTGTAACCTCGTTGATCGTGCCCGGGGTGCCGCTAAAATAGTAGATTCCGATGAGCCATATGTTCGCGCCCGGAGAGTAGCCTGTTCCATCGACCGTGATATTGCTTATGTTGACTGGACCGGCGTCAGTAGCAACATATACCTGCGGCGCGAGGATCTCAGAATTGAGAAGGTCAGTTGTGGTCCCCAAGCCGGTACTCGGCACTGTAATGACCACCTGGTTCGAGTTGCCGTCAGTGATTCCTTTTAGTGTCAGCGGTTTACCAACGATATA
>JASHQM010000059.1 GCA_030039165.1 Candidatus Sulfotelmatobacter sp.
TGGGTTTCGTCGGGCGTGAGCACCTGAATCCACTCGGCACGCTTGGCGGCCTCGTCCGGAGCCACGACGACCATTCCATCGGCACGCGCCTGCTGCGCGCTGGCGCGGGTCGGTTCGAGGCCGACAATCACTTTGTATCCGCTGTCGCGCAGATTCTGGGCCTGCGCGTGTCCCTGGCTGCCGTATCCGAGAATGGCAATCGTCTTCCCTTTCAACGCCTGCGGATTGGCATCGAGCTCATAAAAGATAGCCGCCATAGGTGCTCCTGAATCCTAGACCGACCGGTCGGTCGGTTTTCAGAGATGCTACCGGAGGGCTTCGGAGCTGTCAAGAAAGTTTTTGGAGGAAGATGTACAGAAGAGCGGGTTGCCCCATCCCTTCGGCCTTCGCCTCAGGGCAGGCTCTTTCGCGTTTTGTGCGAAAGGGTGGGGCAATTTTTTCAAGCGAAGACATACAGGTCCGTGCCTCCCACCCTTGCAAAGAACGCAAGGATGGGGCACCCTCAGTTGTGGTGAATTGGGCGAAAACAAGGGTAGGGTTACCCGCGAGTGACCCTTTCAAGCCGACGCGGGCATTCGCATCGATTCCGAGTTCGCGTCCGCGACCCACTGCCAGGCGCGGCGGCCGTTATCGAGTGAAACTGCTCTGGCTTCCCCATAGGCTACCAGGCGATTCAATACAGTGGTAACCGAGGCCATGGGATCTTTATGGCGCGCGAGGATCGTGGCTGATCTTTGCTGCATGCGGTCGCAAACGTCGCGGGCGCTGAGAGCACGATTGGCATCCATCAAAACCATGCGGCAGGCCTTGGTGAATCCGGGCTGGCGGCCGCTGCTCTTGCGATCAACGAGTTCGAGCAGTTCGTCGCTCAGAATCGAGTCACCGAAAAGATTGGCCAGGCCGGCGATGGTCTGCTTGATCGTGCCGATGCGGCGCATGACCTCGGCGCGCTGTTGCAGCAACTGGCGCAATTCGTCATGCGCCTGCCGGATTACCTCTTCGACGTGACCGTTACTGTGGTTGCCGATGATTGTCGTGTTCGCGCTTTGGACCTGCATAAGACCTCCCGGACTCCCTACGGTTCAGACGCACCGCCGCTCTAAGTTGGATACGAGGCAGACCGCACATCCGTTCCCCGATTTTGAGCCGGGCGTGTCAGGGTTTGCCGGCTTGCAGGGTTAGACGACGGAGGGCGGCATTGGTTAACAACACTTGGGCACTTCACTCTGCGGTACCCCTTCGATCGCTTCTGGTTGCGCAGGGCATGCTTGGTGGCTTTCCTACGTGTTATGTGTACGAGTGTCATAGGTACGATGCCCGGGCTCCCAAAACAGGATGTGTCCCCAATGCGGAATCAAGAGGCTTCCCTTCGGGGGACTCGCGCGGCAGAAGGCCGACCCGCACGCGCAACCTTCCGATGTGCAAGAGGTACGCCAAAGTACGCCAAGGATTTCCCCTGAACACCGCCACACAAGCCGGTCCTGCCGTTTTGCGCGTGTTACTGGTAGGAAACCGGGAAGAAGATTTCTACCTGATTCGCGAAATCCTCGAACGCAACCGGAACCCGATGCCTGCTGAACTGGACCATGCCGGGTCGCTGGAAGAGGCGAAAGCCATGCTACAACGGTCCGATTACGGATTGGTGCTGTTTGAACACGAGACGCGAGATGCCGCGGCGACAAATCTGCTGGCCGGTTTTCTACAGGTGCGGGGCGCTATTCCTTTTATTTTGCTGACTGAACATGCCGACGAGAAGGATGTGGCGGAAATCATCCAGGCAGGGGCGCTCGACTGCATGGAGCGATCGGAGCTGAATGGCGCCAATTTGATGCGGACCGTGCGCTGCGCGGTCAGCCTTCACGCCATGCAACGGCAGAGGAAGGCCGCGGAGCAAACGCTGCGCACACTGGGGTGCGCAGTGGAGCAGTCGTCGGACCCGGTGTTTATTACCAGCGGTGAGGGGATTATCGAGTATGCGAACCACGCCTTCGAGAAACTGACCGGCTATGGACAACAGGACGTGACGGGCAAGCCGCAGTTAATTTTGAAATCGGAACAGCCGGTGCCCATGTTGTACCGGGAGTTGTGGGAGACCATCCGCGGAGATGTAGGCCGCAGCCTGCGAGTGAACCGCAAAAAAAATGGGGAACTCTATTACGTGGATGAGAGTATCAGCCCGGTGTGGGATGGCGAGGGGCACGTCACGCATTTCGTGTGCAATTGCCGGGATTTAACCGAGCGCTTGCGCATCGAAGCGCAGTTAGTGCAATCGCAGAAGATGGATGCGGTTGGGCGGCTGGCAGGAGGCGTGGCGCACGATTTTAATAATCTGCTGACCATTATCACCAGCTACTCGGAACTGGCGCTCGACGCAGTGCTGCCGGGAAGCCCGGCGGAAGGGCGAATTCAGGAGATTCTTTCCGCCGCACGCCGGGCTACGGAGCTGACACGACAATTGCTGGCTTTCAGCCGCAAACAGCCGCAGGCGTTGCGCGTGGCCGACCTCAACCCTGTCATCGAGCGAATTACAAAAACCTTGCACCGGCTCATCGGAGAAGATATTGAACTGAAATTCGTCGCCGGGGAAGGCCTGGGACGAGTTCGGCTGGATCCGGTGCAGATTGAGCAGATTCTCATGAATCTGGCGGCCAACTCGCGTGACGCCATGCCGCAGGGTGGAAGCCTGACGATTGCAACCTCAGACGTCTACCTGGACGAAGCTTACATCGAGTGCAAAAGGGCGATCATTCCAACCGGGCGTTATGCTGTGCTGGCGGTTACCGATACCGGCGTGGGTATTCCGGCCGATCAACTGGCCCACGTTTTTGAACCGTTTTATACGACGAAACCTTCGGGTAAAGGAACAGGGCTCGGGCTGGCCACGGTGTACGGAATTGTGAAACAGAATCACGGGTTTGTATGGGTTTATAGCGAGCCTGGAATTGGCACGACTTTCAAAACCTATCTGCCCTGCGTGCAGCAGCCAGCTTCGATGATGGAGCCGCCGGAAGCCGGAAATGAAGACGCGCATTCGGGGGACGAAACCGTTTTGCTGGTTGAGGACGAAGAATCGTTGCGGAGAGCGGCAGCCGAATTTCTCAGGCTGCGCGGCTACACGGTACTCGAGGCGCAGAACGGCGCCGATGCGCTGGCTATCATCAAGGGCCACGCTTCGGCCATTCATCTGGCCGTAAGCGACGTGGTAATGCCTCACATGAGCGGAGGAGAACTGGCCAAGGCGCTGCAAACCATGCGGCCGGAAATCAAAATGATGTTCGTTTCCGGGTACGCCGGGGAGAGGGTATCGAACCACAACGTGACGGATGGCGAATATAACTTCCTTCAGAAGCCTTTTACCCTGAAACAGCTGGCGGGAAAAGTGCGCACAGTTCTGGACCATAACAGGGTGACGGCGTTGCCGGAGGAGACAACCGTGCAGTCCGCAGCCGCTAGGGCGGGATCCGAGTGAGCTTGCCGTTCCTTAGGTAGAAGCGGTCGCCACGCCAAGTCACGGTGTGGCCGGCGAGGCTGAGTATCCAGACTGCGACAGCAAGCAGATCGCGCAGCGGAATCAGCCAAGAGAATCTGAGGGATTGACGATCTTCCAGGACGCTCCCGGCCACTACAAAGGCAACCGCATAACGAAGAAATAGTGTGATCACGCATGCGGCCCAGGCCCAGAGGGCGGCTCGACTCGTTAACAGAGCCAGCAACGCCCAAAACAGTCCGAAAGTAAACAGCAAGCCGAGGTAACCAGTTGGGCGAGCATCGCGAATAGCACGGGCCCAGCGAAGCTGATGGGTGAAAAAGCCTCGCAGGTCATAGGGCGGGAGGTGGGTTTCAACGACAACACGGGAAAGCTCGACGGTCAGGCGTAGAGCGGCGATGCGCTTACCAAGTTCGTAATCGTCGGCGAGATAGTCGACGATTGTGACGAAGCCGCCGATTTTTTCTAGCTCGGCGCGTCGAAAGGCGAGAGTTGAACCCAACCCGAAACGAATGCCGTGTTCGAGTTGACGTGCGGCCAAGACTCCGGGACAGAAATCCGTGCTGATGCCGAGAGCTTCCAGACGCGATCCCAGAGTTGAGGCGGCGATGCCGCGGTAGAGGCAGGTGACCATGCCTACGCCAGGATTGCCGAGCGGAGCGATTACTTGACGGAGGTAATAAGGGGGAACGCGGACATCGCTGTCATTGACGACCAGATGATCGTAATGCGCCGCCGGCAGCATCTGGGCCAGGTTGCTTACCTTGACATTTGTGCCGAGGGCTTGCGGGCAGATAACGAGTTGGATTTTTTTCTGCGGGAATTCGACTTGCAGTTCCTTGACCCTTGCTATGGCAGGATCGTTGGGATCGTTAACGCCGAAGATGATTTCGAATTCGGGATGATCTTGCAGGCAGTGGCTGCGGAAGGTTTCGTAGATTTCGGGATCGATACCTTTCAGCGGCTTGAGAATAGAAACAGCAGGCAGGAGAGGGTCGGCGGCACGTTTGCTTGTGCGCTGGAAGTTGGCGGCAGCGTTCAGGCAGAGGAAATAGTAAAGCGCGCTCGAGAGGACGCCGAGAAAACAGATCGCCGCAACTACGTTAAGGAGAGAATGCATCGTGCGCTATTCATACCGCAAGGCCTCAATTGGATCGAGATTCGCAGCCTTCCATGCCGGGTAAATGCCAAAAACCAGTCCGACGCCCGCGGCAGAAGCGAGGCCGAATACCGTCCAGAACATTGACATGTGGGCGGGAAGTGACGGCCACAGTAAGGGGATGGATCCGGAGATGATCGAGCCCACCAGGATTCCTATCAAACCTCCCATAGCGGTCAAGAAAATCGCTTCCAAAGTAAATTGCAGGAGAATATCGCGCTTGCGTGCGCCAATGGCTTTGCGCACGCCGATTTCGCGGGTGCGCTCAGTAACGCTGACCAGCATGATGTTCATCACGCCCACGCCACCGACGATCAAGCCGACGCTCGAGATGGCGAACATGCCGATGAAGAGGGCACCAGTGAGCTGGTTCCAAACGTCGGAGATCGAGTCGGAAGTCAGGATGGCGAAATTGTCCGGCTTGTCGGGAGGGACCTTGCGGCGGCGGCGCAGCAGTTCGCGGATTTCATCCATGGCCTTGGGCATGTCGTCGTGCGATGTGGCTTTGACGCTGATCCAGTGATCTTTGATTTCCGGATGCAGTGTACGGAAGGTGGTCAGCGGGAAAAAGATGCGGTTGTCGTTAGGATCCTTGCCGCCGCTGAAGACGGACTTGAGCTTGGCGAGGGTGCCAACGACCTCGAACAAGCGGCCTTCGATATTGATCTCTTTTCCCAACGGGTTTTCCATAGGAAAAAGTTCTTCAGCGGTATCATGACCCAAGACGATCACGGTGGCGTGATGCTCGTCGTCGGTTTCGGTAAACCATCGGCCTTCGGCCATGGGCAAGTCGTAAACGTCCTTCACCGATGCGGTGTCGCCTTCGAGGATTGTGTTCTTGACCTTGCGGTCTCCATACTTGACGGCGAAGGTTCCGACGCCGAGTTCGGGACGAAAAAAACGCAATCCCGCCGAAACGGCCTTAACATGCGGCAATTCCTTAATAGCTTCGGCATCCTCGAAGGTCAACTTTTTGCGGGTACGCATTTCTTCGGTGGGACGGCCGAAGGTGAGAGGGTCGAGGTGATAGATGAACAGGTTATCAGAGCCGACGCTGGCGACGACGTCGCGAACGTTATCGTCAAGGCCGCGGCCGATGGAGGAGACGCCAATGACCATGGCGACGCCGATCACGATGCCGAGCACGGTCAGGGCCGAGCGAACCTTGTTGCTGCGGATGGTATCGCTCGCCATCTGCACGATTTCGCCGAATTCTTCCTTGTGCATCATGTCGATTGAGAGATTATGCGATTGAGCGATTTGGCGATTGAAGTCGCGCTGCAAAGTCGTTGATCGCCCAGTCGCCTGGTCACACAATCTCCAATTATTACGTCTCGTATCTCAGAGCGACGATCGGGTCCAGTTTTGCCGCCTTTCGCGCGGGATAGACGCCGAAAAACACTCCCACGCTGGCCGCGACCACCAGTCCCGCGAGGACGGCCCAAAGCTTGATCGATGACGGCATGCCAATAAGCAAAGTCACGGAAAGGGCAATGCTGACGCCAAACAACACGCCCAGCGCCCCTCCGGTCAGAGCCAGCGTGACCGATTCGATCAGAAATTGCAGCAGAACATCATCGCGCCGCGCGCCCAGCGCTTTGCGGATGCCGATTTCGCGGGTGCGCTCGGTCACCGATACCAGCATGATATTCATGATGACAATGCCGCCCACGACCAGGGAAATCGCCGCGATACCGATGGTGGCGATAAAAAACGTCTGGCTGAAACTGGTCCAGATGCCGAGCAGGCTGGCGTTGGTTTCGATATCGAAACTGTCTTCCGCGCCGGGCTGATCATGGCGGCGGGCGCGGAGGGCAACACGGGCTTCGTCGATTGCCTCGTTGAGGGGAACGCCGCCGCCAGCGGCTTTTCCCATGATTCGCAGAGTGGCGTCGTGGGAACCGTACTGTTTCATGCAGGTGGTGATCGGGATCATCACGAAATTGTCGGCGCTCTGGCCGAGTGTCGATCCTTTCTTTTTTGCCACCCCCACTACGCGATAGGGCCAGCCGTCGATGCGAATCTCGCGGCCTAACGGATCGATGCCGGGCATTAAGTGTTCAACAATGTCGTTTCCGATTACTACCACCGGCAATCGATTGTTTACATCTGTCTCATTGACCATGCGGCCGGAACTGAGATCGATATCGAGAATGGTGGCCATGCCGGGCGTCATGCCGCGAATGGTCGTGTCGCTGATCGATTGTTCGCCGTACTTCACGTGGCCGCTTTCATTGCGAGTCGAAGCAGCAACCAGTTCACAGTGGCGACAGGCCTCGGCGACGGCGTAGTAATCTTCCAGAGTCAAATCTTTGCGCTTCTCGCCTTCCAGGTAGTGATCGACGTTGGTGACCGCGGGAGAAACTTTGAACATGATGAAAACGTCGGCGCCGAGATTGAAAACCTTCTGGGCAACGTAATCATTGATGCCGGAAACGAATGTGACTACGGCGATCACGGCGGCTACGCCGATGACCACGCCGAGCAGAGTCAGCACAGAGCGCAGTTTGTTGGCCCAGAGCGATTGCAGCGCGATCTTCAGAGCTTCGGCGATGTTCATAACGTGGGCTTTAGGTTTCGGCTATCTGGCTTCGGCAGGCCAATTTGGATCAACTTCGATGCCCAGAACAGAAGATGATAGACTGCCCCCTCGGTAAATGGAAATGCAAGGACGCAGGAAAAAGCGGCAGCGCGGCAGCGTGCGTTCAACCTGGTCGCTTCGTGAGGCTGTGGCAGCGTTGCGCGCGGCGGATGCGGCCTGGCTGAAAGCTTACCGAGCGAAGGATATTGCGAAAGCGGCAGGATTCTACGACAAACGAGGCGCGATGCTTGCGCCCAACGCACCGCTTCTGACTGGCAAAGTTCGCATCCGAAGATTTATTGCGAAGTCGTTCACCCTGCGGGATTACAGGATCTGGTGGCACTGCAAAAAAGCCCAGGTCGCCCGGTCGGGCGAACTGGGTTACACCAGCGGAGTTTACCGGATGAGCTTTCGCGATGGTTCAGGGAAAAGTTCCCGCGATCGCGGGAAATACTTGATGATCTGGAAAAAACAGAATGATGGGTGCTGGAAGGTATTGTTCGACATGTCCAATTCTGACCTGCCTCGCACCAGCTAACGCCGTCCGCCGGCTGCTTTTTTGGCTTCTTCCACTGAAAGAAAATGCGGAGGGGCAAAACTGATGTACCTCTCGCCTACGTCACGGCCCCGGAAAAAATCGACAGCCACGGCCTGTACTTTTTCTGCGGGCAGAGTTTCATGAAAACCGTTGTCGATGACTAGATGGAGGGAACTTGGAAAGCCCCAGCGCATGCGGTCCGCTTTCATGGGAGGACAGTTCGCGTCCAACGCGCCACTCAGGAACAGTGTTGGAACGGTGCTGTAAAGCGGAGCAAAATAGTCAGTGTCGAGCACAAAGTCTCCGACCGCCGCTTTGCAGATCTCCGGCTGCATGTCAACTCGTATGACATCGCCGAAGGCAGACGATTCCGCCTCGCTCTTTGTCTGCACCAGCCGTGCGGGCGGGGTGGGGGCCGAGCAATTCATTGTTCTGCCCATCAGCCCGCTATGGCCATCGAAACCGTTATATAAAGCTCCGATGCGCTGCTCCAGCAGCGAGTAATCTCCCGCGCCAATACTCTTGAGCAGTGCAGGCAAGGAAACGATGGCGCGTCCATCGGCCAGCATCTGCTCGACGACAAAGCGCAACGCCACATCGCCCACCGCCAGCTCAACCGGAGTTTTGGTGGATTGCCGAGTGATTGTAATCTTCGCGGGCTGCTTTTGCAGCTTTTGAAGATCCTGGTGGAACAGAGCTGCTGCATCCGGAACGTCCTGGCCCATCGTGGCATCGTCTGCGACAAGGCGCGCAATCTTTTTGAGTTGCAAGTCGAAAACGTTTGGCGTCGTGCCGTGATCTCCTGGTCCCTCGGTGCCCGACAGCACTGCACGCTCCACCGACCCGCCATGGCGGCGGATCATCGCCAGCGCCAGCTCGGTTCCGTAGCTGTGCCCCAACAAACTGACCCGGCCCGCACCCAGAGCCTGGCGCAGGTCGTCGACATCGTCGGCGCTCTCTTCTGTGTTATATGCGGTTAAGTCCACGCCTCTAGAGAGCCAGTAATCGGCACAATGTTGCGTTGCGCCGGCCAGTGCATTAACCAACCTCTGCCTGGTGGTAAAGGCATCGAGTGGGAATTGGCCTTGGGCCGGACAATCATCCAGGTTTGGCGACGACATTCCCGAACCCCGCTGATCGAGAAGAATCACATCCGCAACCTGGCGCAATTGATCGAACAAGTCGTAGTAAACAGGCACCCGCGCCATGACCGCTCCAGGTATTCCCGGTCCTCCTGCAAGGAAAACGATGGGAGCGGCCGGTTGCTGCGCTGTTGATTTCAACCGTACGAAAGCAATGGTGATAAGCCGGTTCGAACTTTGCCGGCGATTTTCAGGCACGGCGAGGCGCCCAAGTTCCGCCGGATGAGATTGCCCGTCAAAGGTCACCAGAGAGAACGGTTCGAACTTTAGATCTCCTCGTTCGTGTTGCTGTGAAAGAACTGAGGGTGAAAAGATCAGGCTTGCGATGAGAAATGCCCCGAGTCTGATTGACATGGTTCGGTCCTTGCCTGGCAGGGAGGCGGAACTTTCCGAGTATTTGTACGAAACGAGGCGGATCGAGGTTCCGAGAAACGCAGCCCCGCCGATATTGACCAGCCGGGCGATTGACATCCCGTATAATGATTCGGTAAGCAGCCGGACCGGGCGGTCGCCTCGCCCATTCTGGTGAGGTTCCACCCACCCTTGGAAAAGCGCGAAGGGTCGGCACACAGTGAAAATCCCATGTCTCGCAAAGGCGGCGAGAAATGGGGGCACCGGTGTTTGGAACTTGACGAGAATGGACGGGGAGGAAAGTCCGAACTCCGCAGAGCAGTGTGCCGGATAACGTCCGGGAGGGGCCCGGGTTTCTTCGGAAAGCCGGACTCGACGGAAAGTGCCACAGAAAATATACCGCCCCGCCCATTCTGGCGGGATCCGTGAGGTTTTGACGGTTCTGGCGAGAATGGGCGGGGTAAGGGTGAAAAGGTGCGGTAAGAGCGCACCGCCGCCGTAGTAATGCGGCGGGCAGGGCAAACCCCACACGGAGCAAGACCAAATAGGAAGGGAATCGTGCCGGCTCGGTGCGTGACAACCTTCGGGTAGGTCGCTAGAGCCGCGCAGCGATGCGCGGCCCAGAGGAATGACCGTCCCGCAGCAGCAATGCTGCGGACAGAATTCGGCTTACAGGTCCGGCTGCTTCATTCTTCGCCTGCGCTGCGTTCAAGATTTCGG
>JASHQM010000060.1 GCA_030039165.1 Candidatus Sulfotelmatobacter sp.
TTTTCGCGAAAGAGGGGCAGAAAGTCCATGGCGTCCATCTCATCCTCGCCGCGATATTTGCGGACGGCATTTAGCGCGGAACGCAGAAAATAGGCATTGCTGATTCCGGGAATTTCGACGGGATACTGAAATGCCATGAAAACGCCATTGCAGGCCGCTTCTTCCGGCTTCATCGCCAGCAAATCTTTGCCTTCGAATAAAACTTCGCCGCCCGTCACTTTGTAGGTCTCACGCCGCGAGAGCACTTGCGCCAGCGTACTTTTCCCCGATCCGTTCGGGCCCATGATGGAGTGCACTTCGCCAGGATTGATCGTCAGATTGATGCCCTTGAGGATCTCGTGTCCATCAATCGCGGCGCGCAGATTTTTGATTTCAAGCAAGCTCATCGAGTATTTCCTTTGTCGTTTTGTATAACTCATTCAGTAAATCGAATCAGCCGACGCTGCCTTCCAGGCTCACGCTCAGCAACTTTTGTGCTTCCACGGCAAATTCCATCGGCAGTTCGCGAAAAACCTGCTTGCAGAAGCCGTTCACGATCATGGAGACGGCATCTTCGGTTTTTAGTCCGCGCTGCTGCAGATAAAAAAGCTGATCCTCGCCGATTTTCGAGGTTGAGGCCTCATGCTCCATGCGGGCGGTCGAATTCTTGACCTCGATGTAAGGAAAGGTGTGAGCGCCGCATTGATCGCCGATCAGCAGCGAATCGCATTGCGTGTAATTGCGGGCACTCGAAGCGCCTTTCAGAATCTTGACCATGCCGCGGTAAGTATTCTGGCCATGGCCGGCGGAGATGCCCTTGGAGACGACCGTGCTCTTGGTGTTTTTTCCGATGTGGATCATCTTCGTACCGGTATCGGCCTGCTGATAGTTGTTGGTAAGCGCAACGGAATAAAACTCGCCCACCGAATTGTCGCCTTGCAGAATGCAACTGGGATATTTCCAGGTGATGGCTGACCCGGTCTCAACCTGCGTCCAGGAGATTTTTGAGTTCACTCCCAGGCATTTGCCGCGCTTGGTCACGAAGTTGTAGATCCCGCCGCGGCCTTGCTTGTCGCCGGGATACCAGTTCTGCACGGTCGAATACTTGATCTGAGCGTTGTCAAGCGCGATAAGCTCCACGACAGCAGCGTGAAGCTGATTTTCATCGCGGATGGGCGCGGTGCAGCCTTCGAGATAGCTGACATACGCGCCTTCATCGGCCACGATCAAGGTGCGCTCGAACTGACCAGTCTCTGCGGCGTTAATGCGGAAATAGGTGGAAAGCTCCATGGGACAGCGCACACCCTTGGGCACGTAGACGAAGGAACCGTCGCTGAAGACGGCCGCGTTCAGAGCGGCAAAGAAGTTATCGGTTTGCGGAACCACTGATCCCAGATACTTCTGCACCAGCTCAGGATGCTGCTGCACAGCTTCAGAAAAAGAACAGAAGATGATTCCGAGTTCCGCCAGCTTAGCTTTGAATGTGGTGGCGACGGAGACGCTGTCGAAGACGGCATCGACCGCGACACCGGCAAGCATCTTCTGCTCGGCCAAAGGGATGCCCAGCTTCTCATAAGTGCGAAGAATCTCAGGGTCGACTTCCTCCAGGCTCTTCAGGCCGGGCTTCTGTTTGGGAGCGGAATAATAAATGATGCCCTGGTAGTCGATGGGGCTGTATTTCACGTTAGCCCACTTCGGCTCGGCTTGCGCTTTTTCGAGCGATTCCCAATAGCGGTAGGCCTTCAGCCTCCACTCCAGCATGAATTCCGGTTCGTGCTTCTTCGCTGAAATCGTGCGGATGATCTCCTCGTTCAGACCTTTCGGGATCCGCTCGTCTTCAATCTCGGTGACGAAACCCCATTTGTATTCGCGCTCCGCGAGATTGCGAATGGTATCTACATTTGTGCTCATTGCGTTCTCCCAATTGCTGCGCCGGTGATGGGCACCAGATTTCCTTTGCCGTCACGAATGGCAGTAAGCTGCATCGGACGAGCCAGGTCGGAAAGCATGACCCGCGCGAGCGCGCTGCGAACCACCTGATTGATAACCCGCTGGTTCTCCTTGAGCGGACAGGACGGTTCCAGGTCGCAGAGGCCGGCTACGTCGGAGCTGCATTCCGTCAAGGCGAAGGGACCCTCCAAGGCTGAAATGATCTCGGTAATCGGAATCAGTTCCGGATCGCGGGCCAGGACATAACCGCCCTTGATGCCGCGCTGAGACGCCAGCAAACCATTCTGATGAAGGATTCGCAGAAGCTTGCTCACCGTCGGCATGGGCAGGTGACATTCCTTCGCCAGTTCTCGCGCAGTGTGATTTTTGCGCGAGCGAGTGCGGACCACCTGGCACATCAGCAGCAAGCCGTAGTCCGTTAATTTTCCCAGGCGAATCATGCGTAACTCACAGAATTAAGGCCAATTCGTGCATCTTCAAGAAACAGTACTGAATTAGTCTGCTTTTATTGTACGACGGCTGGGCCGTTATCGGCAAGGGCGGGAGGCTGTTTTTCAAATCTGAGGCGCTTCGGGGCCCGCTCCACGCCCTCGCATTCGGCTCAGTTGCGGAGGGAGGGTAAGAACGGGCGTCAGCCCACAGCCGAAATCCTGAGCCTGGCTCTTGGCGAAGGATCCCAGTGTTCCGACGTTTATGGGGCTACTGGTGCGCCCGGAGAGATTCGAACTCCCGACCTATTGCTCCGGAGGCAATCGCTCTATCCATCTGAGCTACGGGCGCACGCTTTGAAGTTCAGTTTACACCGTTCGCGTGCGGGTGAGAATTCGCCGGATGTTCTGAGCCGCGTACTACCTGCCTCGGATGATAACAGTAAGGAAAGCGGGTTCTTCACCCGCGTTCGGCGCGTTCGGAATGACATCCCCCAAAGCATGCTGCCGTAAGCCAACGCAGACTGCGCCGGCGCGCCTAGCGCCGGTCGCGGCGGCCGCGGTCCCGGCCTCCACGATCTCCTCCACGATCTCCGCCGCGCCCGCCTCCACCGCCGCGAAACTCCGCCTTGGGACGCGCTTCGTTGACGTTCAGCGTCCGGCCTCCGGACTGGGAGCCGTTGAGGGCGCTGATGGCTTTTTCGCCCTCTTCGTTGTTGGCCATTTCGACGAAGCCGAATCCGCGGGAGCGTCCGGTATCGCGGTCAGTCAGGATGCTGACGCGCTCGACCTGGCCAAAAGGTTCGAACAACTGCCGCAACTCCTCTTCCGAAGTGTTGAAGCTCAGGTTTCCCACAAAGATGTTTTTCATACAGAACCCCCGCTTTGAGCTGTCACATTTGCGAGCTCGATGCGGGACTGGCAGGTCGGGAAACCTTCCTGAAAATCGCGACCAAACTGGCGACAGTCAAATGCCGCGAAAGTATAACAGGTTTGTCAAGCGGGGCTGTCAAGCGGAATCGGTTGGCCAAGGAAGCGGCTGCGTTGTCGTTAGGCGGCGCGCCCGTAAACAGGAATCGCGGCTCCAGTAACGTCTTTTCCCGCGTCGCTGGCCAGCCAGACGATGAGGCTGGCAATGGACGCCGGTTCTACCCACTGCGACGTATCCGCGCCGGGCATGGCTTTGCGATTTCCCGGAGTATCGATGGTGGCGGGAAGAATTACGTTGGCGGTGATGCCGGCGTCCTTGTTTTCGAGCGCCACAGTTTTCACCAGCGATACCAGCGCGGCCTTCGATGCGCTGTAAGCGCCCACCTTCGCAGCCGGAAATTCCGCCTGCCGGCTGCCGATGGCGATGATGCGCCCGCCTTCCGCTTTGCGCATCACAGGAATGACTGCACGAAACAGATGGAATCCGCTGTTCAGGTTCGTATCGAACATCTGCTGCCAGGAGGCGTCGTCGGTTTCGGCAACCGTCTGGCCGCCGGTGAACCCTCCGACAAGATGGGCAAGCACATCGATTTTTCCGAATCGCGTGAGAACGCTATCTACTGCCTTTTTCGCAGTATCGAGGCTGGTGATCGAAGCCGGCAGCGCAACGAAGCTGGGATGGTCGAAGGACGATTGTTGGACGTGCGGGGCGAGTCCGACGACGGTCGCACCGGAGTCAAGCAGGGCTTTGACGACATGCGTGCCGAGGCCGCCGTCGGCCCCGGTGACCAGTGCGATCTTGTTGCTCGTCTTGCCGGTCATCTTGCTGGACATGGTTACCTCGCAACTATGTTGAGATTACGCATGGCCCATAAAAGTGGCAAAAACTGAATACGGGAAAAGTTCCCGGACAAACGATCACCGCCTGCTCGGTACCGATCTAACCGGAGGAACGCGCTGTTTCAACTCTTCAATCCAATGGATAACCACCTGCACTCAGGTCTAGTTCCCCGGCGCCTGCAAAATTTTCACCAGCCAGGGAATGATCACTTCCTGGAAAATTTTCGGATCGGGCCACACGCCGACCTGACGGCCGAGATGGCCGCCCTGCGGGTTGATCCATGCTTCCTTTGGCACGTCGCCCTTGCTCAGCAGCAGATACTCGTCTTCGATGGGAACCTGCGTATCCTTAACGCCCGCGAGGATGAGCATGGGTGCCATGGGCTTGCCCAGCAGTCCCTGGTAAACGAGGGACATTTTGGGCAGGAATTGAGCCATCTCGTCGAGCGTGTTCACCCCTTCGAGAATATTCATCAGCGCGGGAACCTGATCGAACAAATACTCGCGATTGCCGATCAGAGAGTTCATCAGGAAGTCTTTCTGGAAAAACTTGTCGACCGGTGGAGACTGGGCGCAGGCTCCGCGCAACCGTGCGCGCTCGACGATAGCCATCTTGGTTGCCCAATAAGCTCCCCAACTCACGCCCTGCATGGCGAGACGGTTCCGGTCGACCTCAGGGCGTGATTGTGCGTAGTCAAGAACGGCCGACAACATGCGCTCGGAGTGTTCGCTGACTTTGATGGGCGCTTGTCCCGTACCCGGACCATCGACCGCCAGATAGCCAATTCCAAACGGCAGGATCGCACCGAATCGCTCCGCCAAATCCTCTTTACGGCTGTCGAGGCCATTGACCGCGATGACGAGTGGCACCGGTCCTTTGCCATTTTTAGGCAGGCGCAGGTAGCCGATAATCTCCTTGCCTTCGAAGGGAATGTGAACCACATCCATCGGCGGATCGAAGAACTTCGCGTGATCGAGGAAGGCTTCGATGGCTTTCTCGTAAGAACGGTGCTTGCCGGGAGATGAGGGAATCGGCCAGCGTCCGAAAGAATAAAGACGCCAGGCGCGGATGTAATCTGCGTTAGCTTTGGCAGGATCAGTTTTCTCCAGCGACTTGGCTTCGTTGAAATATTTGTCGCCCACACCCATGAAGGCCGCGGCCCATTCATCCTTATCTTTCGTGTGAATGTGCTCGAAGGCTTCTTTTACGTCGGCGGGGGCGAGGCCGATCAGCGGATACTGGCCAACTTCGGCGCGATGAATTGCTTCGGTTTTGATTTCCTCGATGGTGCGCTCGGAATGCTGCTGGGCAAAGAGTGACACTGTGAAAGCCGCCGCAACTAAGAATGAGATCACAATACTTGAAGTATGTTTGCTCTGCATGATGGTTCCCCGGCGTTGGCCTCGACAACTATTAGTCGTGAAAAGGGCCGGACCAGGAGTCCGGCCACGGGTAAACTTGTTTGCCGAATCAGAAACTGAACTTCAGTGCCAGTTGGGTCGATCGTGGTCCGCCCGAGCCAATGGCGGGATTGGCCGCGGCGACATCGGGTGTGACGCATCCGCAGCCGAATGTAGTCGGCGCGGCCACGGGATCGTTGTTGCCGTATCCGTTTTGTCCGCCGTAAGGATTCGCGAAATTCGGATGGTTGAGGATGTTGAAGAATTCCGCGCGGAACTGCGCGCGCAGGCGCTCGCCGAAGTGGAAGTTCTTGGCCAAGGAGAAATCCAGATTGCGGAATCCGGAATCGGGGAAAATGTTGCGGCCCATGGTGCCGAACTGTCCAAAGGGCGGCGGTACGAGCACGGAGTTTCCTTTAGCAAAGCAGCCGAAGGAGGCCAGCGTCTCGCTTGGGCCGCCCGAGCCTACGTTATCGGCATCAGTGATGCAGGCCGCAGGCATGTTCGGTGAGCCGGGCGCGAAATAAGGAATCGGCGTGGATCCCGACTTAAAGTCGGAAGGGCTGCCAAAGAAGTCCCAGCGCTGCGGGGTTGCTTGCGGCGGGCTAACCGGCAGCCCGCCAATTCCCGCGATGCCGCTGGTCAAGTCGATCACTCCCCAGGGTTGCGGCGTGGCAATGGTGGCGATGGTGTTGATCTCCCATCCCTCAAGTGCCTGTCCGTAGCCTTTCCTTCCTGGAATATCGTATGTCAACGACACCGTCAGCCGTTGGCGGATATCGAAGTCGCTGTTAGCGTACTCGCGTTGAGGATTTGTGGAATCCTGCGGCAGTCCGTAGCCGGCGCCGAAGTCCCAGTTGGCGCCAACATCATCCAGCGCGTGCGAATACGCGTAACCCACCACCGTGCTCAGGCCATGGTAATTGCGGGACGTGAGCGTCGCCTGCAACCCGTCGTAATTCGAGCGGTAGATGTTGCCCATCTGGAAGATATTGCTCCACCAGGGGAACGGCGTGTTGTAGGGCCGGGTAGTTTGGGAGTTCGAGTTGAGCGCTTCCTGGTTGATATCCCGGATGCCGGTGAGATTTGTGCCGTGGTTGCCGACGTATCCAACTTCTAGAGAAACACGGGGAGTGAAGGCGTGCTGCACGTTGAAATCCCAGTTCCAGACATAGGGAGTCGTGAGATTGCGGGCCACGCTCATGATGGGGCACGGACCGCCGACGGCGGGATCGCAGTTGATGCTGCTGGTGCTGAGGTTGCCGTAAAGCGGAATGCCGCTATCCCACTGCGGGAGAGTCGGGGGAATGGCAAGGTTTCCCGAAGTGATGGTTCCGCCTGCGGTCTGCTGATTGGGAAGCCCGGTATTGGCGATGATCGCGCCGGTGGGAATGTTGGTGAGGCCGAAAGCATTGTTGAAGGCCAGGAACGATTCCCAATTCACGATCTCATACATCAAGCCCACGCCGCCGCGAAGCACCGTGTTTCCTCTTCCGGTGACGTCCCAGGCAAAGCCGAAACGAGGAGCGAAATCCTTTGGGTCGGAATTGTATGGGCTGCCAACCCCGTTGACGCCGACCTGGATGACGCCGGTCGGAGAACTGGCATCAAAATTAGCTAGCTCGTTGTGCGCTTCTTTGACCACGGTGCTGAACTCGTAGCGTAAACCGTAGTTGAGGGTCAGGTTCCTCGCAATGCGCCAGTCGTCCTGAATGAACAATCCGTAAGCCCAGTCATGAAGGTCTCTCGTCGGATTGCCGACTTGCACCGAGGCCTTAAACGGATCTCCAGCAAAGAAGTCTTCCAGTTGAGTTGATGCCGGCAGCGCCACGCCGCCCAGGATGGTAATACTGCCGCGAGCATTACCGAAGGCGCCGCCGCTGACGCCATCGCGATGCACCTCCCCGCCGAACTTGAACGAGTGCTTGCCCACGATATAAGACACGTGGTCGATGAACTGTGTGATGGTGTCCGGACCTTGGAATTTTGGCCACTTGAAAGCACCCTCGCCAGGAACAAATGCGCCTGCGAAACCGATGCGCGGCAGCCCTCCGGTGTAAGGGCCGCTTACGCCGGTGTCAAGACCGTAGGCGGACGCTGGGGTATTAATGTCGCCGGGGAAAGTCGGCTGGTAGAGCCGGCTGTAGCCAACGCGGGCCTCGTTTACCCATCTCGCGTTCGGGGTCCAAACCCAATTGCCGCCGGCCACCTGGGCCCGCGTGTGTATTATTGAGCGCCATTGCGACTCCAGTTCAGGAAAATCCTCGGCAGTTCCCGAGTTGTTGCCGAAGAAGTACGTGCCGCTGACAATGTGACGCGAGTTGATGTTGTAGTCGACTTTGGCCACGACGTCGTCGGTACCGGCGTCATTCGGAAATCCCTGAACAAGGTTGGGGCTCAGATTATTGTTAATCGGGAATCCGGTGCCGATGCAACTGACCGGCCCGCCCGTAATGGCCCAGCTGCACCCGGAAATCATTTGGCTGGCCTTGCTGGCTGTGAGCGGGAGACCGTGCGCGTCAACAACTCCATGGGCGAACGCGGCCTGCAAGTCGGCAATCGCGTTGGGAATGCTGTTCAGACAATCGCCTGTCACATAGGTGCAATTGGGCACTGCCGGAGTCGGCAGCGGCTGCATCGAGGGGGTAGTAACCGTGTACGTATTGCCGATGTCGTAGCGCTGGCCCTCGTAAGATCCGAAAAAGAAGGCTTTATCCTTAATAATGGCGCCGCCCAGGCTCCCCCCGAATTGCTCCAGGCTGCGGTCAACCTTGGCCGCGGGGGCTGCGCCGAAAGCGCAGGGCGCGCTGGCACAGTTGAAGTAGTTGCGGGCGTCCATTGCACCGTCGCGCCCAAAAGCAAATGCAGTGCCGTGCAGAGTGTTGGTGCCAGATTTCAATCCCACGTTCACGGTAGCGCCGGGTTTCCAGCCGTACTCAGCCGGAGGATTCTGCTGAAGATTGAATTCCTGAATCGCGTCAATGGGAAGGATCGTTGCGGAGTCGCCTACAATTCCAGAACCGTTGATAATGCCCTGCCCCGAAAATGGCTCTGTGTTGTAGAGTCCGTCGATGAGATATGCGTTGTCTTCTGCGCGCAAACCGTCGGCGCTGGTGGTGGAGAATCCCCCGCCGGGATAACGCATCACACCGGGACGAAGCTGTAACAGGTTCTGGTAGTTGCGTCCATTCAGCGGAAGGTCGTTGATTTCCTGGTTAGAGAGAGTCCCACCGAGTGTAGCTTCTGTCGTATTGACCAACGGCACCTCTCCGCTCACGGTTATGACCTCGGCAACGTTTCCCGGCTGAAGCGAGAAGTCAGCGCGGACGTCCGCGGCTACTTCCACCTTGACCGCGGGCCGTTCGACAGTTCTGAAACCCTTAGCTTCCGTGCGAACCTTGTAAGTGCCGGGAATCAGATCGGGAGCGACGTAGGCGCCGGCGCTGTCGGTAGTGAGAGTGCGCGATGTGCCGCGTTGAGTGTCGGTGATGACCACGGTCGCGCCAGCTACGGCGGCGCCGCTCTGATCGGTGACCGTGCCGAGGATTCGCCCAGCAGTGCCTTGGGCTACAGATTGTGACCAAAGCAGAGCTAGGACAAGAACAAGAAGAACAATCCGGGCACAGTTTCCTGAAAAGCTCAAACTCGAAGTGTCGGGGTCAGCAGAAAAGAGAAACCGCATCGCGGCGCGGAAAGGGCTGCATCGGCCGAGATCGACTTCTTCAGAAAAATGCGCGGTCGGCGCATAGCGTGGGGCCGCGGGGACAGAACGGAAGGTCATCGGGACTGCCTCCTATCTGGTCCGACAGCCATACCATCGCTCAGCGAATGAAGTCAAGCGAATTCCTCGGCCGCAGTGGTGGAGTTTGGTTCGGGAACGAGCATTTGCTAAGCCCTTGCACCTTCTTGCCATAGCTGTTTGGCCGCAGAATGGGAAAAAATCGCGCGGGGCGCTTGGAAAGAAATACGGGATAGCTAGAATCGGCGCGGTCTTCCCGGCGGGAATACCGTCCGCAGGAGAGCCGAACAGGCATCACTGGCGCGTTGCCTTGGGAACTTGCCGAGGCAGGAGTTCCGTGTTATGGTAAAGCTATCATACCACCTTACCTAAAGACCGCAAATGTTGAATAATTCATCAGCGAGTTTGGAATCGCAGCATCCGGTCGTGGACATGCGGTATAGTAGCCAGACCATCGCCAGCTCCCCAAAACTGGCCCGTGCGGGAGATCACCCAGTGTACAAAGTCGTACGCACGTCGCGGCTCTACGAGCAAATCGTTCAGCAAATTGAAGAGGCTGTACTCAACGGCTCACTGAAGCCCGGTGATCAACTTCCCGCTGAGCGAGACCTCGCACAACGCATGGGTGTGAGCCGCACTGCGGTGCGCGAGGCGGTTAAAACGCTGCGCGAAAAAGGATTGGTGGAAGCTTATTCGGGGCGCGGCACATTCATTACTAACGGAACTTCGCAAGCGGCGCGGCAGTCGTTCGATTTGATGGTGAAGATCGGGCAGCAGGAGGGTTCACCGCATTTGGTGGAGTTGCGATTGATTCTGGAGCCCGGAATCGCGGCTCTCGCCGCAGAGCGGGCGACAGAGGAAGATCTGCAGGCCATGCGTGAGGCGGTAGCGGTGATGGACCGCTCGCAAAAAGACCCACAGGCCTACATCGAGGCGGATCTGGATTTTCATCTTGCCTTGGCCGAAGCTGCGGGCAATCCCCTCATTCTCTCCCTGATCGACTCGATTGTAGGTTTGCTGCGCGAGCAGCGCATCAAAATTTTCAACGTCGAGGGCGGGCCGCAGCGCGGCCAATTCCATCACAAACGCATTCTAGCGGCGATGGAACACCGCGACCCGGAAATGGCGCGCGAAGCCATGCGCTCCCACCTGGAGCAGGTGCGGGAAGATTCGCGGGCGCCGACGGGCGGGAAACCGCCCGCCAAGCACAGGCCCGCAGGTTCGAGAGCCACCTCGTAGTCGCCCGTGCGGTAGAACTTTGCCGTCATTTCTAAAGTCTGGGATTGAAGAATGTCAAAAGTGGGATTTATCGGCCTGGGAGTAATGGGCAGCCAGATGGTCAACCGGCTGCTGAGCAAAGGCCATTCGGTGACTGGCTACAACCGGACGCGCTCGAAGGCGCAATGGCTCATCGAAAAAGGAATGAAGTGGGCCGACTCGCCGCGTCAAGTGGCTGCCGCCTCCGATTTTGTTTTCGCCATGGTGACCAATGCTGCGGCTACAGCTGCCATCACTGATGGTCCGGACGGAATGCTGGCCGGATTGAGCGCTGGCAAGATTTTCATTGACATGAGCACGATCAGTCCGAATGTGAGCCGCACACTGGCCTCGAAGGTGCGGGAAAAGGGCGCGGACATGCTCGACTCGCCGGTTTCCGGCAGCGTGATTACGTTGCAGGAAGGAAAGCTTTCGGTGATGGTTGGCGGGCGAAAAGAAACCTTCGAGAAAGTAAAGCCGCTGCTTCTCGATATTGGCCCGAAGGTCACGCATGTCGGCGACAACGGTCTGGCTCTGGCAATGAAAATTGCGGTGAATCTGAGCCTGGCGGTGCAGATGCTGGCATTTTCTGAAGGCGTGCTGCTGGCAGAGAAAAGCGGAATCGCGCGCGAAACTGCTGTCGATGTACTTACGCACAGTGCGGTGGCTTCGCCAATGATTCAGTATCGCGGTCCTTTTGTCTTGCGGCAGCCGGAAGAGGCGTGGTTCGACGTGAACATGATGCAGAAGGACATGGTGCTGGCGATGGAATTGGGTCGCCAACTCAATGTGCCGCTGCCTTCGACGGCCGTGAGCAATGAATTTCTGACCGCGGCGCGAGGCATGGGTTGGACGAAATACGATTTCGCCTGCATGTTCGATGTGCTGGCTGCAATGTCGGGCGTGCAGACCCCGGTGACGGAGGGAGGGCCACGGAAGTGACGATCGCGACCATGCATCCCGAAGCCGGGCCCGTGACCGCGGCCGAGCACGAAAAGTGGCTGCGCGTCTATCGCAAAATGCTGACCATCCGCCTGTTTGAGGAGCACGTCAACGATCTATATACCCGCGCATTGATGCCGGGACTCGCTCATCTTTATAGCGGGGAAGAAGCCGTCGCCGTTGGAATTTGCGAGGCGCTGCGCATCGACGATTACATCACCAGCACGCACCGCGGCCATGGACATTGCCTCGCCAAGGGCGCATCACCCGACCGCATGTTTGCCGAGTTGCTGGGGAAGGAAGCCGGCTACTGCCGCGGCAAGGGCGGATCGATGCATATCGCGGACCCCGCCACCGGCAATCTGGGCGCGAACGCGATTGTCGGAGGAAGCGTCGGCATCGCAACCGGCGCGGCATTTTCTGCGAAGAATCGTGCCACGGATCGCGTGGCGGTTTGCTTTTTTGGCGAAGGCGCGCTGGGCCAGGGATCGCTTTACGAGGTTATGAACTTGGCACAGTTGTGGAAGCTGCCGGTGATTTACGTATGCGAGAACAATCAATACAACGAGTACACGCACTATCGCGAGACCACTGCGGGAACAATCCTTGGCCGCGCTGCGGCGTTCGGAGTTGAGACAGCACTGGTCGATGGCCAGGACGTGCGTGCGGTGCATGAGGTTGCGTCCCGGTTGGTGAAGCGCGCGCGTGCTCGTGGAGGGCCTGCGTTCCTGCAGTGCGATACCTACCGCTACGGTGGGCATCACGTCGGCGACATCAACCGCGAATACTACCGCTCCAAGCAGGAAGAATATCTGTGGAAGACGGAACGGGACCCGATCAGGATTCTGGCGAATTTTCTTCTGGATCGCGGCTACGCCGATGCGGCTTCTCTGGATCGCATCACGTCTGAAGTTCGCACCACGATTGAAGCGGCGGTGAAGTTCGCGATCGATGCGCCATATCCCGATGTGGACGAAGTGGAGCAGGATGTCTATGCCTGAGCGCGAACTGACATTTGCGCAGGCGGTGCGCGAGGCGCTGGCGGAAGAGATGCGCCGCGATTCGGGCGTGTTCATCCTGGGCGAGGATGTGGCCGAGGCTGGCACGCCGTTCAAAGTGCTTTCGGGACTGGTGGAAGAATTCGGGTCGCAGCGCGTGGTCGATACTCCGATTTCGGAGGCGGGATTTACCGGCGTCGCTGTGGGCGCGGCGATGACGGGAATGCGTCCCGTGGTCGACATCATGTTCGGCGATTTCATAACGCTGACCATGGATCAGATGGTGAACCAGGCGGCCAAAGTCCATTACATGTCAGGCGGGCACTGGAAGGTGCCGATGGTGATGCGTACTACGCTGGGGGCCACACGGCGATCGGCGGCGCAGCATTCACAGTCGTTGCAGGCATGGTTCAGCCATGTGCCGGGATTGAAAGTCGTTTTGCCTTCCACTCCATACGACGCCAAAGGGTTGCTGAAGTCTGCGATCCGCGACGACAACCCTGTCGTCTTTTTCGAAGACAAGATGATGTACAAGCTGAAGGGCCCGGTGCCGGAAGAGGAGTACACAATTCCGCTGGGTGTGGCGGACATAAAGCGGGCAGGCGATGACATCACTTTGATCGCGACCAGCAGCATGGTGCAGGTGGCTCTGGGCGCGGCAAATCTGCTGCTGAAAGAAGGCATCAGCGCAGAGGTGGTCGATCCCCGCACCACGTGGCCGCTCGATGAAAAAACTTTGATTGACTCCGCCCAAAAAACCTCGCGCGTGATTGTGCTGGATGAAGGCTACGGTCGCTACGGCGTGACTTCAGAGCTTGCTGCGGTGGTTGCTGAGGGCGCATTCTATGATCTGGATGCGCCAGTGAAACGTATGGGTGCGATGCATGTGCCGATACCGTTCTCGCCACCACTGGAAGATGTGACGGTGCCAACAGAGGAGACCGTGTTCGAAGTGGCAAGGAAAATGTGCGGCAAGTAGCCGCGTAGCGCAGGCATCTTGCCGGCCGGGAAGCCGCCGGGACGGCGACGCCGCAGGAGTTTCTTATGGCACTCAAAACCTACGGAACCATGGCCGTCGATTGGGAAAATCGGGTCGACCTCGACCGGCTGCGGCGCGAGCGCCTGCAGAAGGCCAAAGATTTGCTCAGAAAGTCGGGGATGGGCGCGCTGCTCTGCTTCGACATGAACAATGTGCGCTATTTGACCGCCACGCACATTGGAACCTGGGCGCAGGACAAGGCCAACCGCTTCACCCTGCTGCCGCAGAATGATGAGCCTATCCTCTGGGATTTCGGATCGGCGGCTAAACACCACCAGTTGAATTGCCCGTGGCTCGGCGAGCGCTCGCGCGCGGGAATTTCGATGCTGCGCGGAGCGATGACGCCGGAGATGGGCCGCGCGGAGGACGTCGCCAAGAAAATCAGGATCGAACTCGAAGTGCGCGGCCTGCACAAGGAACCGCTCGGGATCGACATTATCGAGCTTCCGGTTTTGTTCGCCTTGCAGCGCGAAGGCATAAAAGTTGTCGATGGACAGCAACTCATGTCGGAAGCTCGAGTGATCAAGACCCAGGATGAAATTTCGCTGCTGAATCATTCCGCGATGATGGTCGACGCGGCCTACGACGAGCTCTATCGCGCGATGAAACCGGGGTTGCGCGAGAACGAAGCGGTTGGTCTGGTCAGCAAGGTTCTGTACGATCTGGGGTCAGAATATGTCGAAGCCGTAAACGCGATTTCCGGCGAGCGGTGCAATCCCCATCCGCATGTTTTTTCCGATCGTGTGCTGCGGCCGGGTGATCCCGTGTACTACGACATTTTGCACTCTTACATGGGATACCGCACCTGCTACTACCGCTGCTTCACAGTCGGCTACGCGTCGCACGCCATGGTGGATGCGTACAAGCGCTGTCGCGATTATCTGGATGCGGCGATTGAACTTGTGCGCCCCGGCCGCACAACCGCCGAAATCGCTGCAGTCTGGCCTAAGGCGGAAGAGTTCGGCTTCCCCAACGAAGAAGCTTGTTTTGCTCTTCAATATGGCCACGGCATTGGCCTCGCGATCTGGGAAAAACCTGTCATCAGCCGCCTGGTGTCGTTCGATCATCCGGTGACGATTGAGCCGGGCATGGTCTTCGCGCTCGAAACCTTCTGGCCTTCGACCGATGGCTGGAGCGCCGCGCGCATAGAAGAAGAAATCGTAGTCACGCCGACCGGACACGAGGTCATTACGCGCTTCCCGGCGGAAGAGCTGCTGGTCGCGGGAGCGCACTACTTCACAGTCAACGGCCCCTTGCCGACCACGCGAGAAAGCGAAGCTCCTCCGAGTTCGCGCGTGCTTGACATGATCGAGGCCAGCGCGAAAACGGAGCGAGTCGGAGTCTCGGACTGAAGGCCATAGTACGCCTTCCCCAAAAGAATACTATGGCCTTCAGCGTGGTCATGCCCGCCCTCGAGATGGCGCAGGAAACTGGCAAGCTTATTGCCTGGCGCAAACGCGAGGGCGAGAGCGTTGCCAAGGGCGAGCCCCTCCTCGAAGTCGAAACCGACAAAGCAGTGGTAGAGGTCGAGGCGCCAGCTGACGGCATTCTCGCCGCCGTTTCGGCTCAGACGGGGGCCGAGATTCCGGTAGGCCAGACGATTGCGTGGATCGTCGCACCGGGCGAGAAAGCTCCAGCGCCACTCGATAAAGTTCCCGCTGCACGAGCAAGAACGGAGTCGCGTGCTATTTCCGCCGCTCCAGGCGCGACAACTACGGTTGCTCCACTTCCCGCGCGCATCTCACCCAAGGCTCGTCGCCTCGCCAAAGAATTGGGGGTCGACCTTGCCACCGTGCACGGCTCGGGACCAGATGGTGAGATTCTGGCGGCTGATATTCAAGCCGCGGCTTCCGCTCCGAAGAGCATTAGCGCAACTGAGAAACAGACGAGTCTCGAAACCCCAAGCACGGTCGCTCGTCTCATGGCCGAGCGAACCGCGCAGAGCTGGACGACCGTCCCTCACTTCTTCCTTACGCGCGAGGTCGATGCCGGAGCTCTCAATAATTATCGCGCTCAACAGGCTGCCGAAATCGAGCGAGCACACAATATTCGCGTCACCCATACCGATCTGCTGGTGGCTCTGGCGGCGCGGGTACTGCTGAAGCATCCACGAGTGAACGCGAGTTGGACCGCGGAAGGCATTCGCCATCACGACTACGTCAATATGGGCGTGGCGATTGCGGTGAACGATGGTGTGGTTGCCGCAGTTATTCCAAATGCGCACACCGCAAAGCTGCCCGAGATCGCGCTGCAGCGAAGCGATATTTCCGAGCGCGCGCGAGCGGCAAGGCTGCGGCCTGCGGATCTGGCCGACGCCACATTCACGATAAGCAATCTTGGCATGTATGGCGTGGACGCGTTCAGCGCGATCATCATGCCGCCGCAAGCGGCGATTCTCGCCGTCGGCAGCATTGCCGATCGCGTGGTCGCGGTCGAAGGCAAACCTGCTGTGCGGCCGATGATGACGCTGACTCTTTCTTGCGATCACCGCGTCGTCGATGGCGCCCGCGCCGCATTGTTCATAAAGGATCTCGCTGAAGCGATTCAAGTACCCCAAAGCGTGCTTTCGTCATCTTAGAGATTGGGTAATTTCTTGAAAGCCGCAGTTCTGAAAACGCCCAAACAGCCTCTTCAGATTGAAGATGTGGGCAAGCCGCAACCAGCCACCGGACAGGTTCTGCTGCGTGTGCGCGCCTGCGGCGTGTGCCGCACCGATCTTCACATCGCCGATGGAGAATTGCCTCCGAAAAAAACACGGCTCATTCCCGGTCATCAGATCGTCGGAATTGTCGAAGATGGCGCCACGCCGGAGTTGCCTCTGGGAACGCGCGTAGGGGTTTCATGGATGGGCGGAATCGACGGAACGTGCCCTTATTGCCGCCGTGCAATGGAAAACCTCTGTGACGCGCCAATATTTACGGGATACACAGTCGATGGCGGCTATGCGCAGTTTGTGACTGCGAGAAGAGACTTCGTTTATCCTCTGCCGGCCGAACTCGATGATCTGCACGCTGCGCCGCTGCTCTGCGCGGGCGTTATCGGATTTCGCAGCCTGCGCGTGGCTGGAGTCGAACATAGAGACAAAGTTGGGCTGTTCGGCTTTGGGGCCTCGGCGCACCTGGCGATTGCTGTTCTGCATTCGTGGAAGTGCGAGGTCTACGTTTCCACGCGCGGCGCATCGCATCGCAAGCTGGCTGAATCGTTAGGCGCGAAGTGGGTGGGAGGTGAGAGCGACAAGCCTCCTGCCGAACTTGATCGGGCAATCACCTTTGCGCCCATTGGAGATGTGGTGATTGCTGCGCTCTCCAGCCTGAGAAAGGGCGGAATTGTTGCCATCAATGCCATCCATCTCGACCACATGCCCGAGTTCGACTACGACCGCTTATTGTGGGGTGAGCGGCAGATTCGCAGCGTGGCCAATATGACGCGTGCGGACGCCCGCGATTTCCTGAAAATCTCGGCCGAGATTGGCATGAAACCGAAAATCACGGTTTTCCCGCTGGAAAGAGCAAACGAAGCACTGACTGCGGTGAGAAACGACGCTGTTGACGGGGCAGCAGTTCTGGTTGCGTGAGGCGCGATCGCAATCCGGCCGCTGCCCGGAATTTCCCGGCGCCATCCCCTTCCGCAACACGTCCCCGCTCTATCCGCTGCGCCTTTCCAGACTAGATATTCACTGGCACGTCTCTGAAAGCGGCAGATTTCCCGCATCCAACTGCCAAGGGTTAGACTAAAAAGGAAGTAAGCGAGGGGTTTTCCAGTATGTCGAAATCGTTGACTCAAGAAAGACTCCGTGTGACGGGGTCTGCCGCGATGTTCTTGCTGCTTGCCGCAACATATGTTGGCACCCGGCCCGTGTTAGCGCAGAGTTCGCCTTCCCCGAACGCCAATGCGTCCCAATCCCAGGCGCCAGCCGCGCAGAAGCCCGGCGAAACTCAGCAGCCCAACAATGAACAGCAACCCACTGAAACGCTGAAGGTCAGTGTGAATGTAGTCAGCGTGTTCTTCAATGTGAAGGATAAGCACGGCGTGCTCATTCCCAATCTGACGAAAGACGAGTTCCAGGTGCTGGAAGACAACAAGCCGCAGACCATCAAATACTTCACGGCGGAGTCGAACCTGCCGCTGACGCTGGGCATTCTGATCGATTCTTCCGGCAGCCAGTTGCGTGTGCTGGACATGGAAAAACAGGTGGGTGGAGCGTTTTTGAAGCAGATTTTGACCGACAAGGACGAAGCCTATGTCATCGATTTCAACGTGGATGCCACGCTGGTGCAGGACTACACCCGCGACGTGCGCCGGCTGCAGGCGGCGTTAAACAAGGTGAAGATCAATACCGGCTTTACCAGCCCTGGAATTGGCGGGGGGCCGGTGCCGACAGCGCCGCAGCGGGGAACGGTGCTTTACGATGCCGTGTATCTATCGGCGCACGATATGCTGGCGAAAGAAGTTGGCCGCAAAGCGATGATTCTGCTCACCGACGGCGAAGATGAGGGCAGCCAGCTCAAAATCAGAGACGCCATTGAAGCCGCCCAGAAGGCGGACGCGATGGTGTACGTCTTGCTGTGCGCCGATCGCGGCTTCTATGGTTCTTTTCAAATGGGATATTCGGGCGAGGCCGAGATGCAGAAGCTCACGCAGGCGGCCGGCGGCCGTGTAATCAATGTGGGCAACAAGTTCGACAAGCTGCGTGAAGCATTTGACCAGATCGCCGCCGAACTGCGCAGCCAGTACAATATCGGCTACACGCCCAGCAATACGGCTCTCGACGGCGGGTACCGCAAGCTCGAAATCAAATCGAAACAAGGCTACAAGATTCAGGCCCGCGCAGGATATTACGCGACGCCGAGAGAGCAGCTTCCGGAATAATGCCGCAGATGGCGGATTTCAACTGAACCCTAACCCGCCTCTCGCCGTCGTTGTCTGGCGCGCTGGGGCAAAACGGTTTAGTCTGATGGCGTCTTTCTAGTGAGGAACCGGCATGGGATCTCAAGGCTTCTCGTCTTTTTCTCGCCGTTCATTTTTCAAGTTTTCGGCCGCCGCTGCGGCATTCCAGTTGGTGAACGAACCGGTGCTCGCGGCTGCAATGCGCAAGCCGTACAGCGCCGATGGGGTGTTTATTGACTCAAACGAAAATCCGCTGGGGCCATGCACAGCAGCGCGGGAAGCGATTAGCGCGATCATTCCGCAAGGTGGACGCTACTCGAACAATCTTACGGACGATCTTCTGCATAGCTACGCAGAAGCCGAGGGCCTGCACCCGGACTACGTTCGTGTCTTCGCCGGTTCTACGCCCGGGTTACATTTCGGCGTGATAGCGTTCACTTCGCCGCAGAGAAGCTATGTGACAGCCGATCCGGGCTACGAGGCCGGAATGGTCGCCGCAGAACGAGCGGGGGCCCGCGTGGTCAAAGTTCCTCTGACAAAAACCTACGCTCATGACGTGAAGGCCATGCTGGCGGCCGCGCCAGAGGCGGGATTGTTTTACATCTGCACGCCGAATAATCCGACCGGCACGCTCACACCTCATCCGGATGTCGAGTACCTCGTAGAGAATAAACCCAAGGGTTCGATTGTGATGGTGGATGAGGCCTATATTCACTTCTGCGACGCGCCGTCGACAATCGACCTGGCAAAGGCCGGCAAAGACGTCATTGTGCTGCGGACCTTTTCAAAACTCTACGGCATGGCGGGACTACGCTGCGGAGTTGCGATTGCCAGGCCGGACTTGCTGGAGAAAATCTCCGAGCACGCGGGGTGGAACTTCATGCCAATTACCGCCGTCGTCGCGGCGAATGCCAGCCTGAAAGATCCGAGCGTGGTCGCAGAACGCAAGCGCATTAATGCGACGATCCGGCAGGAAACCTTCGAATGGCTTGACCGCAACGGATACTCGTATATTCCGTCCGAGTCAAATTGCTTCCTGCTCGACACGAAGCGGCCGGGAAAAGAAGTGATCGATGCGATGGCGGCACAAAAAGTCTATGTCGGGCGCATCTGGCCGGTGTTGCCGACTTACGTGAGGATCACGGTAGGGACGCATGAAGAAATGGAGCAATTTCAGACGGCGTGGCAAAAGGTGATGCGTGGAACGACGGCGTTTTTCATGCCGCTCGCGGTGCCAATACAAAGGCCGCGAAGAAAAGGAATGCCGCTGCCTTCGTAGCGCAACTTACTTCACCGAAAGCTCCACGACTTCGGTGATGTCTCAACTTTTTTCTCCACTGATGCGCTCTACTCTGGGACCTCGCCACCACGGGGACCGTAAAACACGCGCCACACCGCGAACTCCTCGGAGATGTCCTCGAATTGATGCTCAGTCCCCGCAGCCACAAAGAGCAGATCGCCTGACTCGAACGGGTCCCGTTTGCCGTCGTGCATTAGCACTCCGCGACCGCGGATGATGAAGTAAATCTCGTCTTGTGCGTGCGGTATCTGTTGAGTTGGGCGCTGAGGGATGGAGATCGCCACGTCAAGAGGGCCACGCTGCAGAACTGTGGCGGCGTGCTCGCCCGCGGGGCCCGGGATACTCGCTTGCGCCGTAGCTAGACGGACGACGTGGCTGCGATGTGGCTTGTTCATCCTTAACTCCTTATGACCCCACTGAGACACTACTGCAATTCCCTGCATCTTGACAGCCCGGTTCTTCCAGGCAAGATCATGTAACTCTCGCTTCGCCCTGGACCACTGGGAGACCGCGCACACTTTCACGCTAGGGGTAAGGTACACTCAGCCAGAATCGTGCTACTATTTGCCAGCCAAGAGAGCCTTATGCCCTTCCTGAATACCAGCAGTCTCAACGTGATCGAGCGGCTCCCCGGCTGGCATGGCCGATACTTTCATTCCGCGAACATGACCTTCGCCCACTACGACTTTATCCGTGGCGCGTCCATTCATGAGCACTTTCACCCGCAGGAGGAAGTCTATGAGGTGATTGAGGGCGAACTTGAGATCACGATTGATGGAGTGTCTGAAGTCGCACAGCCCGGGATTGTGGCGATTGTCCCGGCAAACGCGCGCCACTCGGTTCGAGCGCTGAGCGACGGAAAAGCAATTATTGTTGATTACCCGGTGAGGAAAGAAATCATTCCCCCAACGACGAAATGATCCGGGCCTCTACCCAAGTTCAGTCTTAGTCGGCCGATTCCTGCCAGTTAACCGTCCGTTGTTCTTTGCTGCTTTTGTGCGCCAGCAACAACGCACGCATAGTGTGGAGAATCTGTTGGGGCGTAACTTCCAGAGGAGCCTTCTTCTCGATAGCATCGCGCACGTTGGCGTAGAAGGCGCGATAGTCGCCACGCTGGGTTCTGATCTTTACCGGCGGTTCTCCAGCAAGAGTTAATGTCCCCCACTGCTCCTCCGCATCTTCTCCCCAGTCTTTTCCCCAATCGAGGCCGGGCGGAATGTTGCCTGCGCGCAGTCGGGGTTCCTGCGGATCCATGCCGTATTTCACGAACGATCCTTTGGTGCCGTGAATCAAAAAGTGCGGGCCGGGAGCGTAGGCGATCATGCGCGCGCGAACTGTGGCCCTCAGCCCAGGATATTCCAGGCAAACGTCAAAAGCGTCGTCGACGGTCGAGGTTTCTCGCTGGCAGAATGCCGTAGCCGTGATCGACTGCGGCTCGCCAAACAGCCGAAGGGCCTGATCGATCACGTGCGGGCCGAGATCGAACAAAACTCCCGCGCCGGGTTGATCGGCGCGCTCACGCCAGGAGTTCGGCTTGGGCTCGAGGCGGAAGCGATCGAAGCGGCATTCGTATTCGGCGATGCGGCCGAGTTTGCCGGAACGGACGATTTCTTTGACTGTGGCGAAATCACCATCGAAGCGGCGGTTGTGGTAGGCGGTGAGCAGGCGGCCGCGTTCGGCAGCGGTCCGAGTTAGTTCCTCGCATTCTTTCAGCGTAGGCGTGAATGGCTTGTCGACTACGACATCGCGTCCAGCCACAAGACACGCGCGCGCCAATTCGAAATGTGAATCGTTGGGCGTGGCGACCACACAGAGTTGGATCTGCCGGTCGGACAAAAAATCGTCCAGTGTGCGGGCGATACGAACTTCCGGATATTTCTCCTTGGCTTCGGAGTCGTGCCGTTGGAGAACGCAGGCAAGCTTCATGCCGGGCACGGCCCGGATTACGGGCGCGTGAAACGCCTGACCCGCCAGGCCAAACCCGATTAATCCTACTCGTACCATCGTTATCTCCTCGATTTCAGCCCAATTCCTACCAGTGCAGCATTCACCATTTACAGCATTTTGCCGATTTCAGCTCCGTACTTCGTACTTTATAACCTGAGCAAGCTTGGCAGCGTTGGATCAACGCCACATGCCGTTTCGGAGGTGATGATGCGATTTGGGCCGTTTCTCGGGATTGCCTTGCTGTTGCTGATTGTGTGGGTCTGCAGCTTCGTGTTGTTTCATGTGGCCAGCGGCCTGATCCATCTGCTGCTCTTGTTTGCGGTGATCTTATTTGTAGTCCATCTCTTCACGGGAGCGAAGACGGCATAGTTTTTTTAAGCGGGCCAGACTGAGAGGATGTGGCTAACCGGCTCATAGTTCACTCAGGGCTGGCCTTTTGTTTGAAGAAAACATCATCTTCTGGCGGGCGCGTGATTCCGGGCGCCGCGGGAGATGATGTTATTTCTGAACACGATCTTTCACTCGGCGAACAAACTTCAATCCTGACCAGACATCAGTCACGGCGCAAACTTTCACATCGACCAAGCCGCCGGCTAGTCCGATTTCGCGGACGATGTTTTCGTTGAGATCGGTCACGACTCCGGAAGTCTTCTTCGGCCAGCTCACCCATAACATTCCTGCGGGAGCCAGAAGCTTTGCCAATGGCGCGAACTCCTTTTTCAATTGGCCTTGTGAGGCGGTAAAGAGCATGGCGAAATCGAGTGTGCCGCGGCCTTCACTTTCCTCGCAGTCTGCCAGCGCTTCACGCAATTCGCCGCGCACTTCGCCGGGTGCATTCGTCAATCGCACCCGCAGGCCAGGCTTGATGCCGAGTTTCTTGGGAAGAGGCGTCCCTGAATAGCCGGGCATAGGGAAGCTACCCTTTTACTACAGAGAGACACGGAGAGCCCAGAAAGAAAAACGACGCTCACGCTACTGGACTGGCGCGTAATAGCCGCGGCGGGCGCGCACACGGAAATTCTTGCGGTCGCTGGCAATGATTTCGATGGTGCGGAAGTGGCCGTCGGCTTTGAAGTCGGCCGGCTTGTAGGAGACGTCGTATTGGCTGCGCAGCTCCTGTTGAATTTCGGCGAAGTCGTCGGCTACGTCACGAATCTGGAAAGGAAAAAAGGCGCGGCCGCCAGTGGCGTCGGCGATGCGCTCCAGAACTTTGTCCCCCAGTCCTTTCGTCCCGCTCACATTGGTGCTTATGGTGTAGATGATGGCTTCGGCACGCTGCGCCATTTCGATGGCTTCCTCGCGCGTAACGTGGCTTTGGTTGTCTTCCCCATCGCTTAGCAGCACGATGGCTCGCCGAACAGTTCCTGTTTGCGTTTTCTTCAGCAGTTTGTCACGGCAGGCATAGTAGAGGGCGTCATAGAGAGCAGTGCCGCCTCCGGGGCGCAACATGCGGATACCATGCTCGAGGCGTTCGGCGCTATCGGTGAAATCTTGCGTGACTTCAGGCGTGACGTCAAAACCCACCACCATCGCCTGATCGTAACCGCGCCGTATGGTCTGGTTGAGAAACTCTATGGCCGCTTCCTGCTCAAACCTGAACCGGTCGCGCACGGAATTGCTGGCATCGATGAGAAGGCCGACCTGAAGCGGGAGGTTGGTTTCTGCGTGGAAGCTGCGAATCTCGGCGGCCGGCTTATTGTCGTCCACGAAGCGGAAATCGCTCTGTTTGAGGTCCTTGACCAGCTTGCCGTGCTTGTCCGTGACGGTGAAAACCACATTTACCTCGTTGATGCCAACCCGAATGCGGGGGACGTCGCTGTTTTCGCCGGCAGGCTGACTCTGGTCGGCGGAGGGCTGTGCAGGTTTTGCATCGGCAGATGCCGCCGTCGCGGAGGATGCAGAAGCCTGGGCCGTGGCCTGCGAAACACTAAAACATGTCGAGAGCGTCAACAGTGCGAGTGCGGCACAGCCGGCAAGAGTAGTAAGGAAATTGCCCCGCGTAAGAACACCCCCCATGAGTTAATTCATTATAGCCGGATGCGGATTTTGGTTCAGCCACGGCGGGGGCTTGACCTGGGATAGCATTCATCCGTAGCTCCGCGATTGCCTCTGAGATTGGCGCATCCTGGCGTGCATCCACCTGGAGAAGCTTGAATATAATTCTTTCGTAAGACAGAACGACCCACACATCTTCTGTGGGGAAAAAAGCGGGTCTCGGCGTTCGACGAACCGAGTCACGTTTTTTCTCTCCTGCAAGCCTATCCCAGGCACGCCGTGATTCCTGGAACATCGAGTTTCGGGTGATCTCGGATCATTCCGGCAGCCAGATCCCGCCCAATTAGCACTACTTTGTCCTATCCGTGGCCCAGTACGTGCTTCGCGCCAGGATGGTATTGTTGCCGGCGTCCTTCAGTCGCACCCGCAACTGGTGCAATCCCGGATGCGGATCTTTTGGCTCGATGCTCAGCAAATAGCGCGTGTGAACGTGATTAGTGAAATCGACCATTCGTGCATCGAAGCTTTTTCCAGTGGCGAATGACTCAAACTCGCCGCCCGTCATGGAAGCGACGGCCTTTGGCATATTCTTTCTCATGGCCTGCACGGCGAGCACGAACGGCGCGAGGAGATCCGGTTCTGGGTGCATCTCGCCCCGATTATTTCCGCGCATCGTGTCGAGCACGTTGGAGCGGGCCGGAGAAAATGCAAGAGCAAAAATGGTGATGCTGCTTTGCCCGATCTCGGCCACTACATCGTCGATTTTTGCTGCCTGGCTGCCGTGGTCGCGCGTTTCGCTGATGAGGAGCAGAACCCGCTGCCTTGATTTGGGCACGGTTTGAAGCATCCTGACGGCATAATCGAGAGCGTCGAGAATGGCCGCCCCGTCGTCACCCGGTCGCAGTTCCTTCAAGCTATGCGAGATTAGTTCCGAGTCGCCAGTGAAATTTTGCAGTAACTGGACCTGGCTGTCGAATTCGATGACCGCTGCTTTGCTGCGGCCGTCGGTCAGAAGGGGATCGATCATAGAGCTTAAGCCATGAATGCGAGGAAATTCGTAGGCTGCTCGCCGCCCGCGCTGCACGACGATAACCAGCGAAACCGGTTCGCTTTCCGCCGATTCGTCGAGGTGCACCGGCTGAGAAACGCCATCATCTTCGATGATGAAATCCTCGGCCGTCAGGCCGGGTACGACGTGGTCCTTCGAATCTTTCACCAGAGCCGGGATTACTACAACCGTGGTCTGCGCACGGAATGTGGTTTCCTGAGGATAGGCTGAAAGCTCGGTGGCAACAAAACAAAGGAGGGACACAGCGGCACGGAGACTAGCCCGCTTTACGATCGTCGCGAAGGACTTCATCGAGGGCATTGGCTAATCGATGGGCGCGTTTCTGATAATCGTTAGACCCATTGTCCTGCCTGCGCCTTAAGAGATGGTATTCGTCGGCAATATTCAGGGCGGCCAGTACAGCCAGGCGCACGGTGTCGATCGTGTTGGTAGCCTGGGCGACGGCGCGCATTTTGGAGTCGACGTATTCGGCAAGTTGCAGGATGTATTTGGGATCGGACCCGCGCAGGTTGTACGCCTGATCGAAAATCTCCACGCGAACGCTGGCGTTCTGCGCGTCTTTCACGGTTGCGTCTTTTACTGCCGTAGCCATATTGGTTTCGTAAGCCCCTGCCAGTCTTCTTGGATGCTCTCTAAGCCGAAACGTTTGTCACGCCAGTTCTGTCATTCCCAACCGGCCCGGAGGGCCAGTGAGGACGCTGCCTCTTCGCTCACTCAGCTGGCGCGCTCCTCGGCGATTGATTCAATCTGCACGAGCATCTTTTCGACTCGCCCGCGAATTTCTTCGCGCTCCTTGCGCAGTTGCACGCTTTCGCGGCGCAAGGCAACGAGCTCTTCTTCGCGTTCCTCCAGTTGCTCGCGCACGCGCCGGGCGTCGCGCTCAGCCGCGGCCTGCGCCGCACGCGCGGCCTTGTATAGCTCAATGGTGCGATAAATCTTTTCTTCCAGCGCCTGAAAATTATCGGCCGGAACCTGCTCTGTCACCTGTTCCACTGCATTCAACGACATGATTGCCGCTTTTTCCCCAAGAGAGATTTTGCACTTTTTTGCAGTATACTCCTCGCGCTGTGAATCGAGCATGGCCCATTGGTGCAGCGCATATGAGAACGAAAGGCCATAGTGGGGCTACCATTTTCGGCGATGAAGAATTGCGCAACTGAATCTCACCGCATGTCTGAGTGCTCCACTCATTGGTTGAAACAGGGAGAATTTTGGATGGCCGCCGGAGACATAAAACTGCATCTAAGTGCCGAACTGCAGATATCCGGGGCGCGGGGACTGGATGATCCGGCGTTGGACCGGGCAACTTTGGACCAATCGAAGAAGAACAGCCGCAGAAGATGGGTGGAGGCGTGAGGCAAGGAATTTTGGATTTTTGCTGTTTCTCCTAATGGAGCTAGGATCCTCTTCGCCGATCCGCGGTCCAAGACGGCCGGTGCCAACTGAGCTTCCCATGGATGATTCGGCCAGTTGACTTCCAACCCGGAAGAAGGTTCCCTGTGGCGCATGTTATAATCCTTTAGCTTCAGCCGCTTAGTAAGTGGAGGTTTGTATCGAAAGACGCTTTATCCGTACCAATGATCGTATTCGTGCCCGCGAAATTCGCGTGATTGACGATGAGGGTGGGCAGATCGGCATCATGCCACCCTACGAAGCGCTCAAGCTGGCCCGCAGCAAAAACCTGGATCTGGTCGAGATTTCGCCCACCGCGCAACCCCCTGTCTGCCGCATCATGGACTACGGGAAATATCTCTACCAGCAGGAAAAGAAAGAGCGCGAGGCCAAGAAGCACCAGAAGACGATTACCGTAAAAGAGGTCAAGTCCCGCATCAATGTGGACGACCACGATTACGAGACAAAGAAAAATCATGTGCTGCGCTTCCTCGATGAAGGGGACAAAGTTAAGGCGACCATTTTCTTCCGTGGCCGCGAGATGACGCGCACCGGGCTGGGCCGGCAGATTCTGGAGCGGCTGATTAAGGACGTGGAACCGCAAAGCATTGTGGAGTTTCGTCCACGGCAGGAAGGTAACACGCTCCACGCGATTCTGGCCCCCAAGAAATCGGCAGCCGAACGCGAGAAGGAAAAAGAGAAAGAAGCCCGGCAAAAAGCCAAGCAAGAAGCCCGCGAGAACCAGGAACGGGGAAGTGCGGTACACGAGAAAGCCACCGCGGCAGCGCCAGTAGGGGTTGCGACGCCGGATTCACAGGCTTCGTAAAGACTTTCTGTCTCAGCAGTTCGCCGAGGACGCACGCGGTTCTGTGCCGCCGGTTCCAGAGCAATTGAGTTTACTTCCTGGCAGCGGTATGGGCCGCTGGCAGGCTGATTTCGAGGACTTATGCCGAAATTGAAATCGCACAAGGGCGCATCCAAGCGCTTCAAAAAAACTGCCAGGGGTAAGGTGAAGCGTCACCATTCCGGCCTGCGTCACATGCTTTCGTCAAAGGCCAAGAAGCGGAAGCGGCATCTGGGCGCAGCCACGCTCGTCAGCGACGGCGATCTGGCGAAAGTGAAGCGGATGATTCCCTACCAGTAGTGAGGACATTGAGCGATTGTGTGATTTACGATTGAGCGATTGAGAAAGATCTCAGCATCGGATTCCAGGTTTTTCAATCAATCGCCCGATCGCCCAATCAGTCAATCGCCCTCAAGCGTGTGAAGAGGCTCATCTCAATTTTCCTGCCTCCAGCCGCCAGTACACAGAAATAAAAAGGAGAACACTATGCCCCGAGTCAAACGCGGTACCAAACGGCGCGCCAAACGAAAAAAAATATTAGACCGCGCGAGCGGATATTTCCTTACAAAATCGAAACTCTACCGCTCCGCGAAGGAAGCGGTGGAGCGCGGACTGAAATTTGCCTATGCCGGGCGCAAACAGCGCAAGCGGCAATACCGCTCGCTGTGGATTGTGCGCATTGGCGCCGCCGCCAAACTGAACGGCATGAGCTATAACCAGTTCATCCACGGGCTGAAGAAAGCGGGGGTCGAACTGGACCGCAAGATTCTGGCCGACATCGCCGTTCGGGATTCAGCCGGATTTGCGAGCCTGGCACAGCAGGCGAAGGCCGCCATCGGCACAGCGTAAGCTTCATCCGTGGTCGCATCTGGGCACGGCTCCAGCCGTGCCAAATTGCCGTCCCTACTTTACACTTGTCATTCTGAGCAAAGCGAAGAATCTATATATTTTCTGGACATTGCATAGATCCTTCGCGCAAAGAACGCGCTCAGGGTGACAGCACATTCCAAGTTCACCGTGGCATATACGGTTCACAAACTGACGGATTACTCGCCAGCGGCGCTGGGGAAGGCCGCGATCGAATGCGTCAGCGCATGCTCGTCAGAGGCATCGGCGGTTCGCAATGAGGCTGATCTGAAGGCGTTTCGCGACCGCTGGCTTGCCCGCAAGCACGGCATCCTCACGCAGATCAACGATCTCTGGCTGAAAGGCGCACCCAAAGAGTCGAAGCGCGAAGCCGGAATTCGCGTTAACGAACTCAAGGTTCGCATTCAGGAACTCGTGGATGGCGCGCACGTCTCTGCCGTACAACCAGAAATCGCGGTCGACCGCGTCGACCTCTCCCTCCCCGGCATCCATCGCCCCATCGGCGCCGAGCATCCCGTGCTGCGTGCCTCGCGCGAGATGTGCGCTGTCTTTCAACGAATGGGGTATTCCGTCGCCGAAGGGCCCGTAGTCGAGACCGACTATTACAATTTCGAGGCGCTGAATTTCCCTCCAAATCATCCCGCGCGCGACACGCAGGACACGCTGTTCATCGCCGGCCAGGAATCCAAGCCGCAGCGGGAGAAACTGCTGCTACGGACGCATACGTCCCCAGTACAGATTCGCACCATGGAAAGATTGCGGCCGCCGATTCGCATCGTGATTCCGGGAGTCGTGCATCGCAACGACCCTCCTGATGCCAGCCACTCGCCCATGTTTCATCAGATCGAGGGACTTGCAGTCGACACCAACATCACCTTCGGCGATTTGAAAGGCACGCTCGACTACGCCATGAAGGATTTTTTTGGATCGAGCGTGAAGACGAGTTTCCGCCCGTCATTCTTTCCGTTTACCGAACCGAGCGCAGAGCTGTATATTTCCTGCTTCATCTGCGGCGGCACGGGAAAGCGCGGTAGCGATCCCTGCCGCCCCTGCAAGCAGACCGGATGGATTGAAATTTTGGGTTGCGGCATGGTCGATCCTAATGTATTCGAGTTCGTGAAGGACAACGGCTACGACCCGAAAAAGGTTTCGGGATTCGCGTGGGGAATGGGGGCTGATCGCGTGGCTCTGTTGAAGTATGGCGTGGACGATTTACAGTTGTTCTTCCACGGCGATGTGAGGTTTCTGGCGCAGTGGGCATGAAATTGGATGCGCGCCAAAGGCGCGACTAAGTTGTCCGCACCGGGTACGGGCGGTTCGCGCGGCGCGCCCAGGTCCTTCGGCGACGAAAAGCATGTAGCCTCAGGATGACAAAGATATTTCACGATGAAACTATCCGCACAATGGATTCGCGATTTCGTTGATGTTCCGGTCGATGACCGGCGGCTGGCCGAAGCCCTGAGCGGCGTGGGCATCGCTGTCGAAGGCATCGGCGGCTCGGGCAAAGACACGGTCTTCGAGATGGAGATCGGCACGAATCGTCCCGACGCCATGAATCACTACGGCGTGGCGCGCGAGGCGGCGGCGATTTATGACGTAGGGCTGAAGCCGCTGTCAGCTCTCAGCCATCAGCTCTCGGCAAAAGCCCCGCAGGATGCGCCATTCCACATCACCGTTGAAGAACCGCAACTCTGCCCACGATTCTCAGCCTGCGTCATAAAAAACGTCAAAATCAAACCCGCGCCCGAAAAAATAGCGCACCGTTTGCAACTGCTCGATCAGCGGCCCATCAGCAATGCAGTCGATGCCACCAACTACGTTCTGTGGGAGATGGGCAAGCCAACTCACGTCTTCGACCTGGACTTGCTCGAAGGCGGGCGGCTGCTCATAAGAAAAGCCATACAAGGCGAGAAGCTGAAAACGCTGGATGGAGTCGAGCGCACCCTGTCGTCTGAGGATCTCGTCGTTGCTGATGCGAAAAAACCTGTCGGCCTTGCCGGTGTCATGGGCGGTTATGACACCATGATCACGGACAAGACAAGAAATGTTCTGATCGAGTCGGCATGGTGGGATCCACTGACCGTACGCAAGACTTCCCGCCGTCACGGAATTCACACCGACGCTTCTCACCGGTTCGAACGCGGGGCCGATTTCGAATCCACGGTTTTGTCGTGCGATCTGGTGGCCAGGTTGATTCTCGATTCCGGCGGCGGCGAGCTAAGCGGCGATGTCGTGGATGTGGTTTCACGAAAACTCGATCAGGCGCCAATTGTACTCAGGATTTCTGAAGTGCGCCGCATTCTGGGTGAAAAGCTCACCGGCGGGCACGTTTTCCGCATCCTTAAAAAGCTTGGATTCAACCTTATTCCGGAAGGCGAGGAAGATGCCGAATTCCGTGTGCAGATTCCGAGCTGGCGGCTGGACGTGGAGCGCGAGATCGATCTGATCGAAGAAATCGCGCGCCTGCATGGCTACGACAAGTTCGAAAATACTTTGCCCTCGTTCAGCGGCGCGGTGGTCGAGTTGCCCAATGCCGCTGTGGACAAGGCTTTCCGTACACGCGCTCTGGCGCTCGGATATAACGAAGCAGTTTCGCTCACGTTTATCTCGAATGCAGATGCCGAGAGATTTTCATCAGCTTCGGTGCTGGAACTGGAGAATCCGCTGAGCGAAGAGGCGCGCGTGATGCGCACTTCCATGGCCCCGGGCATGCTGGACATGATTGCCTGGAACTTGAACCGGGGTGTTGAGGAGGTGCGGCTATTCGAGACCGGCCGCATATACGAAATGCGGGATAAGGAACGCATCGAGCCGGAACGGGCTTGCCTGGGAACGACAATGGCAGCTCTCAAGCGCTGGTTGCCGGCCGCGGCGATGTTGGACATTAGCAAAGGCGAGGGCGCCGGCACGGCGGAAGCACTCCGCGCCTTCAAGGGCGATGTGGAAAGTTTGCTTGCAGTGTTCGAGTGCGCAGAGATCAGGTTCGATCGCGAGACGCAGGAGTATTTTCATCGGGGGCGTTCGGCGCGGGCGCTGGCGAATGGAGCAGTGGTCGCTCAATTCGGACAGGTTGCCGAGAGCGTAAGGGCAGACCGCAAATTGCGGCAGGAGGTTTTTCTGGCGGAGCTCGACCTGGATCGCCTGCACAAACTGGGTGCGCGCAAAGTAAAAATTGCGGTGCTGCCGAAGTATCCGCCCGTGGAACGAGATTTCTCTTTCATATTCGCCGACGAGGTTGATTTTGGGAGAATCGAGCAGGCATTAAGTGGTCTTCAATTGCAGGAACTGCGGGCATTCGCTCCCGTCGAGATTTTTCGTGGCGCTGCAATCGGGAGCGGGAAGTACTCCATTCTACTGCGCGTCAGGCTGCAATCGGATGAAGGCACGCTGCGCGACCAACAGATCGCTGCGTGGTCGGAGCAGATCGTGAAAGCATTGCAGAAACTCGGCGGCGTACAACGGGCGTAGATTAGCAATTGTTGATTGATAATCGTCGATTTCTGATTTCCGATTCCCCTTCCCTTAACTGCCGACCGCTGTGGGCGAGTTTTTCAATCAATCAGCAATCGTCCGTGCTACCCTTCGAGCGATGGCCGACTCGTCTTCCCTCTCCAGGAAACATTTCCTCAGCGACAAAGTCGCGCATTTCACCGAGTCGGTGATCCGCGAGATGACACGCCAGGCCATGCTCTACGGCGCGGTAAATCTCGCTCAGGGATTTCCTGATTTTTCGGCGCCGGAGGCGATCAAAACCGCGGCTCGCGCCGCAATCGAAGCCGATATAAATCAGTATGCGATCACCTGGGGAGCGAAGAACTTGCGTCATGCCATCGCGCGGCAGATGGGCATATGGCAAGGAATCGCGGTCGATCCCGAAAGAGAAATCACCGTCTGTTGCGGTTCTACGGAGGCAATGATCTCAACCCTCCTCGCCGTGTGCAACGCCGGGGACGAGGTTGTGATCTTCGAGCCGTTCTACGAAAACTACGGGCCGGATTCGGTGCTGAGCGCGGCCAAACCGAAGTTTGTGAAGCTGCGTCCGCCCACAAACGAAGACGGCGAATGGGACTTCGACGAAAAAGAATTGCGCGCGGCGTTTGACGAGCACACCAAAGCAATCATCCTGAATACGCCGAACAATCCTACCGGCAAGGTTTTCACGCGCCGCGAACTGGAACTGATCCGCGATTTATGTGTGCAGTTCGACGTGCTCGCAATCACCGACGAAATTTACGAGCACATTTTGTACGACGGAGCCCAGCACATTTCTATGGCATCGCTCGAGGGTATGCGCGAGCGCACAGTGACCATCAACGGCATGTCGAAATCCTACAGTGTCACGGGATGGCGTGTGGGCTGGGCGGTTGCGCCCGAGAAGATTACCAACGCCATCCGCAAAGTGCATGATTTTCTCACCGTCGGAGCGCCCGCACCGTTGCAGGAAGCGGGCGCTGCAGCGTTGAGTTTGCCGGCTGAATATTATGCGAAGCTGGCCCATGGGTATCGCGTGCGGCGCGATCATTTGATCCCGGCACTCGACCGCGCAGGCTTCAAGTATTTTCGTCCCCGCGGGGCGTATTACGTCATGACCGACATTTCGGCGTTCGGGTTTGCGGACGATGTCTCGTTTACGAAATTTCTCGTAAGCGAAGTCGGCGTGGCGGCGGTGCCGGGATCAAGCTTCTATCGCAATCCGCGAGACGGCGCGCAGCAGGTGCGTTTTGCATTCTGCAAGAAACTGGAAACCCTGGACGCAGCAGCCGAGAGGCTGGCGAAGCTGCGCGGGTAAAAGTGACTCGCCTGATCACGACCTGCGTGTCTCCGTTCTAATCCACGGTGTGCTTCGCGGTGTAACCTTCGCGGGAGACCACTTCGATCTTCACATCTTTGCCCTTCTGATCTTTCACCTTTAACGGCCCGCCATCCGGGGCAACCACTTGCACTTTGAGTTTGCGGTAGCTGCCGTCGAGCTTCGCATTGGTGGGATGGTAAGTCAGCGAGTATTGATTGCGGATGTCGCCGCCGACGTCCTGGAAAATCTCGCTGAACTCGGCCTGGAAGCGCGGGAAGTAGGCTCGCCCTCCGGTCATCGAAGCAAACGTTCTCAATTCATTATCAGCCTGAAGATAGTCGATGGACTTGATGTTGGGACTCGCGATTCCATGGGAAGAGCCGGTGCAGTGCTGCACTTCGCACATCTCGCGAATGTACCAGCCGATACTGACGGGAAAGATTGTAATGTCTTTGGTGTCTTTGATTTTTTTGGTGATCGAATCCAGCGTGTTCTTGCTGAAAGTGTCCACACCGCTGGTCACAAGAATGATGTACTTTTTGCCCTCGACCCGATCGAGGCGGTCAAGGGTGTCGTAGACAGCATCAAATTCGTTGGTTTCGGCGAAACCGGGAATGCGCAACTGGTTCAGAGCTCCGTACACCGCCCTTTTGTCCTGGGTAAAATCGACCAGGATGTGGGGTTGCATGTCGTAATATTCGACTGCAACCCAATCATTTTTCTGCAGCGAGTTGGCGAAGGCATAGGAAGCCTGCAACGCCTGAATCATGAACGCATAATTCGTGGAAGCATATTCGATCAGCAAGACCGCCGTAATCGGGGCCTTGGTTATGTTGAAATCGACGATCTGCTGCTGAGTTCCGTCTTCGAAAACCCGGAAATTTTCCTTTTTTAGTCCGGGAATAAACTGCCCGTTGTTCTTCGCTGTCACCATCACGTCTACATTAACCAGCGGCACGTTCACTTTGATCGAATAGTCGGGCATGCCCTCAACTTTTTTGGCTGTTTCGGGCCGCGGAGCCGGTGGCGGGGCTTCCTCGGGATTTTTCTTGGGGATGGCGTACGGGCCAACCCCGCCGTCGGGTCCGCCGGCATCCGGTGGTACATCTTGTTTAGGCGGGTTGTTACCCTGCGGTGGCGTTTGCGACTGGTCCTGGGCTCGGGAGGGTACCGCAGCGACCGCCAGCAGCAAAGCCAAAATCGAAGCTGCCAGGATGCGCGCGCGGAGGCCGCAGCCGTGCTGTTTCAGGCGGGAGAAAATTTCGGCCAACATGGCAAAACCTCTGAATCGACGTAGATTAAAGTCTCTATGGGAGTAGAACTCTCTATGCTAGTATAGACGCAGGGATTCGCGATGGGGATGTTTTGCCCGGCTCCCAGTAGTTCCCCTCCTGGCAACAGTTTCCATGTAGCGGAGTTCTAATCCAGTGAGGTGAGCTTGGTCGAGTCCTCCCGGGCGTAGTCCATGAAAAAACTGGCTTTTTGTCTTTTTGTCGCCTGCCTTTCCATACCCTATTCCATCGCACAAAGTTCGTCCACACCCGTCGGCCAGGAGCCGCACACCATCGCCGTCAGTCAGATTCATGCCGGCATGCGTGGGGTCGCCTACACAGTGTTCGAAGGCGTGAAGCCGGAGGCAATGGAGGTCGAAGTTCTTGGCGTATTGCACAACGTCAACGGGCCAAAGGGTGATGTGATCCTGGTGCGCTTGCACGGGCAAAAAGTCGAATATACGGGCGTGGTCGCGGGAATGAGCGGCAGCCCGGTTTATATCGACGGCAAACTGGCGGGCGCGATCGCCTTCCGCATCGGCGAGTTCTCGAAGGAACCGATCGCTGGCGTGACTCCGATTGCCGACATGCTGGAAATCAACGCCCTCGACCGATCTCCTGCGGAAGAAAGCTCGGCGATCAAGCCCGGAGTGAGCGAAGTCGCTGGCAAAACGGCCTCTCCGGGCGATGGTTCATCGCTTCCAGATTCTGACGGCAAGGGCTACTCAAACTATTTAAGACCGATCGAGACGCCCCTGGTCTTCAACGGATTTTCCGAGCAGGCGGTCAATCTGTTCGCGAAACAGTTCGCCTCAGCGGGAATCGTGCCGGTGATGGGTGCGGGATCGGTCAGCAACGAAAAGCAGCCCGAGCCGATTGAGCCCGGTTCTGCGATCAGCGCCATTCTGGTGCGCGGCGATATGGATATCGAAGCCACGTGCACCGTTACCTATATCGATCCGCAGCGGTTGCTGGCCTGCGGGCACCCGTTGTTGCAGTTTGGTGCGGTGGACTTGCCCATGAACAAGGCGGAGGTCCTGGCTACCCTGCCCTCGCCGTTGAATGCTTTCAAAATCGTCAACACTACTGAGCCAGTGGGAACTTTCGTGCAGGACCGCCATACCGGCATCATGGGCGTGTTCGACCGGCAGCCGGAGATGATTCCGGTCACGCTGAACATTCACGGCTCGACCGGGACAAAGCAGTTTCACTACGAAGTTCTGAATAACCCGAAGCTGACTCCGGTAGCGCTGATGGTTACGGTTTTCAATGCTTTGCATGGCGTGAACGAGTTCGGCGAAGAGATCACCTATCGTCTCGCGGGCAGCATCGGCGTGAAGGGATTTCCCCAAGTTACGATGAAGAACATGTTCGCCCCCGGTGAGAACGGCCAGCCTGCTGCCATGCAGGCGGCGATGTCGCTCGGCGAGCGCTTCGGACGAATTTACGACAACCCTTACAACGCTCCGGCCATTCAGGGAGTAAATCTCGATTTTGATCTGGTTCGCGAACGCCGTTGGGCGCGCCTGGAAAGCGCGCGCACCGACGTTACCGAAGCGCGTCCCGGAGACGAGATCACCGTTGAAACCGCGCTCGCTCCCTACCGCGGCGAGCGCATCGTGCAGCATATTCCGGTCAAGATTCCAACCTCGGCGAGCAAGGGCACGCTGCACATTCTGGTCAGCGATGGCGACACGCTCGACCGCATCAGCCATGGCAATGCCGCTTTCGGCCGCACGCTTGATCTCGCTTCCACCATCGCGGTGCTCAACAAAGAGCACTCCAACAACCGCGTCTACGTCTCACTCCTGGAAGCCGATCCTGAGGCCCACGTCGGCGACAAGGTCATGCCCACGCTGCCCATTTCCATCATGAACGTGATGGATGGAATGCGTGGCAATCAGGAAATGGTGGTCAGCGGGGAGTCGAATGTCGATGAAACCGC
>JASHQM010000061.1 GCA_030039165.1 Candidatus Sulfotelmatobacter sp.
GCGCCCATCATCGCCTTGAAACCGGCGGGACGGTATTGCTGATCGAGCTCGCGGAACTTCGCCTCATCTTTAATGACTTCGCGCTCGCGCACCGGCGCGTCGCCTGGCTCGACCACGACATAGGCCTCGAAGTAGAGCACGGACTCCAAATCACGCAACGAAATATCGAGCAGGTGCCCGATGCGGCTGGGTAATCCTTTGAAGAACCATACGTGCGAACAGGGCGAAGCCAGCTCGATGTGGCCAAGGCGTTCACGGCGCACCTTCGACAATGTGACTTCGACGCCGCACTTGTCGCAGATCACGCCGCGATGCTTCATGCGCTTGTACTTGCCGCACAGGCACTCCCAGTCGGTTACCGGGCCAAAAATGCGAGCGCAAAAAAGGCCGTCGCGTTCTGGTTTGAACGTACGGTAGTTGATGGTTTCGGGTTTGGTGACTTCGCCATGCGACCAGCTGCGGATCTTTTCCGGAGACGCCAGACTGATGCGAATGGCATCGAAATCCGCGATGGTGTTTTGCATTTCGAATGGGCTCGAACGAAACAAGGTGTTCCTCCGCTTCCTGCGGCTCTGACGCGTCCGCTGACGCTCCTGAGAACCGTCGCTAGCGGTTAGTCGTTTGTCGCTAGCGAAATCTCTTGACCCACAGCGCCAGGAGAGCGCCGAAGGTCGGTTGCCCCTGAAACTCTAATCGTCGCTGATCGCCAACGACTAACGAGCAGCGACTGACGACTAATCTGCTGCCGCGCTGGCGGCAGGCCTCTTCTCGCCAGTCTTGACCAGCTCGACGTCGAGGCACAGCGACTGCAACTCGCGGATCAGCACGTTAAACGACTCCGGCACGCCCGGCTCCATGGCGGCTTCGCCCTTGACGATGGCCTCGTAAATCTTGGTGCGGCCGTAAACGTCATCGGACTTCGCCGTCAGCAGTTCTTGCAGGATGAACGCTGCGCCGTATGCTTCGAGCGCCCACACTTCCATTTCGCCGAAGCGCTGTCCGCCGAACTGCGCCTTGCCACCCAGCGGCTGCTGCGTGATCAGTGAATATGGACCGATGGAGCGCGCGTGAATCTTGTCATCCACCAGGTGCGAGAGCTTCAGCATGTAGATGTAGCCGACCGTAACCGGCTGTTCGAACTTTTCTCCGGTCATGCCGTCATGCAAATACGTTTTGCCGGAAGTTGGCAGGCCGGCTCGGTCGAGCAGCGCTTTGATTTCGTCTTCTTTGGCGCCATCGAATACCGGCGAGCCCATGTAGACTCCTTTGGCCAGTGTGGGAGCAATCTTTTCGAGTTCATCATCACTCATTTCGGCAATGATGTCTTCGAGCTTCGAGTCTTTGAACAGTGCCTTTAGTTCGCGACGCACCATCTCGCTGCGGGAGTTTTCTTTCAGCATCTGGCCGATCTTCTCGCCCAAGGCATAGCCCGCCCAACCGAGGTGGGTTTCAAGAATCTGGCCCACATTCATACGAGAAGGCACGCCCAGCGGGTTAAGCACGATTTCGACCGGCGTTCCGTCGTCGAGATATGGCATATCCTCTTCCGGCAGAATGCGTGCGATCACGCCTTTGTTGCCGTGACGGCCCGCCATCTTGTCTCCCACGCTCAGCTTGCGCTTCATGGCGATGTAGACCTTGACCAGCTTGATCACGCCCGGCGGCAGTTCATCACCCTTGGTGAGCTTGTCTTTCTTCTCGTTAACAATCTTCTTGAGCACGTCGATCTGACGCGAAGTCATTTCTTCGATCTCGTCGATCTGCTCGTTCACCCGCGGATCTTTGTCGGCGTATTTGATGCGCTTCAGGTTGCGGGTTGAGATGCGTTCGATTTCCTCACGCGTCAGTACCACGCCCTTGGTCAGCAGGCGCTTGTTTGTGCGCTCGTCATGCAGGTCGGCTTGTACTTCTTTTCCGCCGAGAATATTTTCCAGCCGCTTCAACCGCTCGTCGGTCAGAATGCGGATTTCGTCAGACAAGTTCTTCTCCAGCTTGCCAATCTGCGCCGCCTCAATCGCTTTCGCGCGCTCGTCTTTTTCCTGGCCCTTGCGGGAGAAGATTTTCACATCGACGATCACGCCTTCGATTCCGGGCGGACAGTAGAGCGAAGCGTCGCGCACATCGCCAGCCTTTTCGCCAAAAATCGCGCGCAGCAGCTTCTCTTCCGGCGTGAGCTGAGTTTCGCCCTTTGGAGTAACCTTGCCCACCAGAATGTCGCCCTGCTTAATGTTCGCGCCGATTCGGATCACACCCGCTTCGTCTAGATTGCGCAGCATCGACTCGCTGACGTTGGGAATATCGCGGGTGACTTCCTCCGGGCCCAGCTTGGTGTCGCGCGCTTCGATCTCGTACTCCTCGATGTGCAGGGAAGTGTAGTAGTCCTCCTTCACCATTTTTTCGGAGACGAGGATCGCGTCTTCGAAGTTGTAGCCACGCCACGGCATGAAGGCGACGAGCACGTTGCGCCCGAGCGCCAGTTCGCCATGATCGGTACAGGGGCCGTCGGCGATTACTTCGTCCTTCACCACGCGCTGCCCTTTCTTGACCACCGGCTTCTGATTGATACAGGTGTTCTGGTTCGAGCGCTTGAACTTGGTGAGCTGATAAATGTCGCTGCCCACCTCGCGCGACAACTGCGTGGGATGGTGCTCGCCTTCCACACGGACAATGATGCGCTCCGAGTCGATAGAATCGACAATGCCGTTGCGGCGGGCTAGAACGACCGCGCCCGAATCGCGCGCGGTCACGCCCTCCATCCCGGTGCCGACAATCGGCGCTTGTGCTCGCAGCAAAGGCACCGACTGCCGCTGCATATTCGCGCCCATCAACGCGCGGTTGGCGTCGTCGTGTTCGAGGAAGGGAACCAGCGACGCAGCCACGGAAACCAGCTGCTTCGGGCTGACGTCGACGTAATCGACTTCGTCGCGTGCGACCAATACGAAGTTGCCGGCCTTGCGGGCATTGACCAGGTCCGCTGCTATGCGGCCCTTGTCGTCCAGTTCAACATTGGCCTGCGCGATAGTGTGCCGGTCTTCTTCCCAGGCGGAAAGATAGAAAGAGAAAGGCTCGATCTGCGCGGGCTTTTTGCGCTTTTCCTTCAGCTCGGCGTTGACCTTCTCGATTTCGTGCTTTTCGACGTGGTCGCCGACCTTGTAATCACTGTCTCCGGTGTTGACGATGGTGACGTAATCGATGATGCGGCCGCCCTTGATCTTGCGGTAGGGCGACTCGATGAAGCCATAGTCGTTGATGCGCGCGTAGCAGCTCAATGACGAAATCAGGCCGATATTCGGACCTTCCGGCGTTTCAATCGGACAGATCCGCCCGTAGTGCGTGGGATGCACGTCGCGAACTTCAAACCCCGCGCGTTCGCGCGACAGCCCTCCCGGCCCAAGCGCTGAAAGCCGCCGCTTGTGCGTGATCTCCGATAGCGGATTGGTCTGGTCCATGAACTGCGAAAGCTGCGATGATCCGAAGAATTCACGAATCGCGGCCATCACTGGCTTGGCATTGACCAAGTCGTGCGGCATGGCTGTCGACATTTCCTGGTACACGGACATTTTTTCCTTGATCGCCCGCTCCATGCGCACGAGGCCGATGCGGAACTGGTTTTCCATTAACTCGCCCACCGCGCGCACACGCCGGTTGCCCAGGTGGTCGATATCGTCGACCGCACCGATGTTCTTGCGCAGCTTCAGCAGATAGCTGATGGTGGCGTAGAAGTCTTCAGGATCGAGCGTGCGCTTCTCCAGGCTGGTAGCGTCCTGGTTTTCGAACAGCTTGATGTTGAACTTCAGCCGGCCCACGCGCGAGAAGTCATACTTGCGTGAGTCGAAGAACATGCCATGGAAAAGGGCAGTGGCCGTGTCCAACGTCGGCGGATCGCCGGGCCGCAGCTTGCGGTAGATTTCGATCAGCGCCTCCTGCGGAGTCTTCACATTGTCGCGCTTCAGGGTTTGGCTGATGACAGTCCCGACGTCGTCGCGCTCGGGGAAGAACAGGTTCATCTCGACCACGCCGGAGTCGAGAATCTTGGCAATCTTGTCCGCCGTGACTTCGGTGTTGGCTTCGAGCAGAACTTCGCCCGTGGTCGTATCCACGACGTCAGCCGCAGCCCATGCGCCTTCCAGATCGGTGACGTCGACTTCGATCTCCGAAATCTTTGCCTTCTGAATATCTTTCAAAATCTGGGCATTGATCTTTCGGCCGGAGTGGGCAATCTCGTCTCCAGATTTGTTCTTGATTGAGTGCGCCAGCTTCATGCCGAGCAGATTCGTCGGTTTCTCGCCGGTGGGGTCGAGCGTCCAATGAAGTTTCTTATCTTTAATTGCAATGCGATCGACGGCGTAGAACGTGCGCAGAATGTCTTCGCTGCCGCGCAGGCCGAGAGCGCGCAGGAAAATCGTGCCCAGGAACTTGCGCTTACGGTCAATGCGAACATAGAGAACATTTTTCTGGTCGTATTCGAACTCCACCCACGAACCGCGATAGGGGATGATCTTGCCCAGAAAATAAGTCCGGTTGTTGGCTGTTTCGAAGAACACCCCGGGCGAGCGGTGCAGCTGGCTCACGATCACGCGCTCGGTGCCATTGATGATGAAGGTGCCATTTTGCGTCATCAGCGGCACGTCGCCAAAAAACACTTCCTGTTCTTTGATGTCGCGAATGGAACGGTTGCCAGTCTCGGCGTCCTTATCGAAAATCGTCAACCGCATCGTGACCTTCAGCGGCGCGGAGTACGTCATGCCCCGCTCCTCGCACTCGGCCACGTCATATTTCAATTGCAACCCGACCGGGTCGCCGCACTTGTTGCAAAAGTCGGGGGTATTCGCGTTGTATGTGCCGCACTTTTGGCAGAGCACGTCGCCAGGATGAAACGGGTCGGTGATGACGGTGTTCCCGCAGTTTTTACAGGTCGTGCGCAGATGGTGCAGTCCCTTCAGGTGACCACACTTGCACTCCCAGTTACCGATCGCGTAATCGACAAACTCCAGTTGTGATACGTTGCGGAAATCCGTAATCGGGAAGACCGACTGAAACACCGCCTGCAGACCGCCGTCTTCGCGCTCGCTGGGTAGTTTGTCCATTTGCAGGAAGCGGTCGTAGGAGCGCTTCTGCACCTCGATCAGGTTAGGAATCTGGATGGTTGCTGGAATTTTTGAAAAATCAAAACGCTTACGGAAGGTATTATTCTTCATCGTCAGAAGACTCCCAATATCAGCCGCAGCCGAAGGCTGCGAATCCCGCGGAACGTGAGGCGCCGGGGCGCCGGTCGAGCGGCAACGAACCTGGTTGAAATCCGCCTGATTTAAATCAAGCTGATTTGAATCGACTTGCTTAAATCGGAGACCATTAAATCGTTAAACTAGAATTACGTCGGAAACACGACTGGGCATCCGCAGGGACAAAGCTTCCCGCAGACGCCATTCACAGCGTTTCGCCAATATGAATTTGAACTCTTTCGCGCCAGTTCCTTCGGCCGTTTCCGTTCCGCCTGCCCTGCGGAACAGTGCCCAAGCTTCCCTGCGGGTTTCGCCCGCCATGAGTGACGCCCAAGGGAAGCGGTGTTATATAGATGTTACCACCACCGCCCAGGCTTCACAAGTGTTGGCGTATGGCGGGCGTCCGAGCCCGCCGCCAACATCCCGAACAAAGTGAAGGATCTCCGCCTATTTCACTTCGACAGTCGCCCCTGCCTCAGTGAACTTCTTCTTGATCGTCTCGGCCTCTTCCTTTGAGACACCCTCTTTCACGTTCTTGGGCGCTCCATCCACCAGTTCCTTGGCCTCTTTCAGGCCCAGGCTGGTGACCTCGCGGACGGCCTTGATTACGTTGATCTTGTTTGCCCCGACTTCCTTCAGGACGACGGTGAACTCGGTCTTCTCTTCCGCCGGAGCCGCACCCGCCGCCGCGCCCGCTCCAGCGCCGCCAGCCACCATCACCGGGGCTGCCGCCGCCGCCGACACGCCCAGTCGCGTTTCCAGCTTCTTGACCAGTTCCGCCGCCTCAAGCAGTGACAGGTTCACTATTGAGTCTTCAATCTGTTGCAGATCCGCCATGTTAGTTCTCCAGTATGTAGTATTCGTGTCGGCCGGGCACTCCTGCCCGCGTCCTTTTTCGTTATCGCCAGCCCGGTTTCCAGTGCGGCCAGGTTCTAATTCTCGGCGCCAGACAACGCCGATGAACGAACCGCGCAACCCCGGACTGTTGATACCAAACTCGTGGCGCGGGCACTTTTGCCCGCTGCTTTCCGCCTAAGCCTTCACAAAGGTCTTATCCTCAAGCGCCTTGCGGATATACCGCATCAACGTGATGGCTTTGTGTTCTGCCAAGAGCGTTGCAGTTCCCAAGTCCTCAAGGCTCACAGGGAACTTGTACTTCGTTCCTCCAACCTCGACCTCGTAGAACGCGTGGCCGGCGCGATAGAAGGAAAACCGGGCGACATTGTTCTTCACAATGTCTTTGATCTTCATCGCCGCTACGGACACAGATACTCCTACGCTTCCTTGAACTTCTTCTCCTGTACACCCTGATTTACAACGACCGCCAGGTTGCGCGGCACGGCGTTAATCGCCGTCGCCAGCCGCTGCGCCGGAGCATTGATCAGGAACAGCAGCTTCGACATCAACTCTTCCTTCGAGGGCATCGAGGCCAGCGCTTCGATCTCCTTGATCGAAATCACACGCCCCTCGACCACACCGACCTTAAATGTGAACTCCGGCGTGTCTTTGACGTACTTTGTCAGCGCCTTCGCCATCGCGACAGGGTCGCCGGTCGTATATGCAATCGACGTAACACCGGACAAATTCTTCAGCCCCTCTTCGACCTTTGTTCCTTTGGCCGCGCGCTCGGCCAGCGTGTTCTTCACAACCTGATACTTCGCGCCTGCGCCGCGCAGCGCTTTGCGGAGCTCATAGTCCTGCGCCACGGTGAGCTTCGTATAGGTGCCCACGACCGCGCTGGAAACATTCTTCAGTTCGGAGCTAAGTCTCTCGACTTGCTGTTTCTTCTTCGCTTTGCTGACCGCCATAATCGGTTCCTCTTGATCTCATGTAGGGACAGCCGCCTCGGCTGTCCAAAATGTTCACTGTCATCCTGCGCGAGACGCTTTTTGTCTCGCGCAGGACCTGAGCCGCCTGCGACGAGCGCCCGGCCGCACTAGCGGACGGAATCAGCGCGAACGTCGCGCTCAGGCCGCATCCCTGTTACGCCTTGGCCGCGTTCTCAATCGGAGCCGTATCCAACTGAATCCCCGGCCCCATGGTTGAGCTCAAATAGCAGCCCTTGATGTACTTTCCCTTCGCCACCGACGGCTTCGCCTTAATCACACTCGTGATCACAACGGTTGCGTTTTCGATCAGCTTGTCGGGCGTAAACGAAATTTTTCCGACCGGGCAGTGCACCAACGCTGTCTTGTCGGTGCGAAACTCAACCTTGCCGGCTTTTACTTCCTGCACCGCCTTGCCAACGTCAAAAGTCACGGTCCCGGTCTTCGGATTTGGCATCAGCCCCTTGGGGCCAAGAATCTTACCAAGCCGTCCGACAGATTTCATGACATCGGGAGTCGCGATCAGAGCATCGAAGTCTGTCCAGTTTTCTTTGGTAATCTTCTCGACCATCTCCTCGCCGCCAGCAAAATCCGCGCCCGCAGCCTCGGCCTCGCGAACCTTGTCGCCGGTCGCGATCACCAAAACCTTCTTCGACTTGCCCAGGCCATGGGGCAAAACCACGGTGCCGCGCACCATCTGATCAGCGTGCTTGGGATCGACCCCCAACCGCATCGTGACTTCAACCGTCTCATCGAACTTCGCGTACTTCACTTTCTGCAGAAGCGGCACAGCATCCTGCAACGCATAGGGCCGCTTTTCCACGGCAGCGTGCGCTTTGGAGATATTCTTTCCTTCTTTTCTGCTCATTTGCTTTCCCTCGTCTCCCACCGTTGACCGCTGTTTCGGTCAACCGTGGTGCATTTGACTGAATTGGGTAATTAGGGCAGTGGGTAACCTGAGAACCGTACCTCTCACCGGATTTCAATTATTGAATTGCAAAATTACTCAATTACCCAATGACTTCAATTCCCATCGACCTCGCGGTGCCCCGCACGCTCTTGACCGCTGCATCAATCGACGCCGCATTCAAATCCGGCATCTTCTGCTTGGCGATGTCCTCGACCTGCTTTAACGTAACCTTGCCGACCTTATCTTTATTCGGCGTGCCCGACCCCTTGGCGATGCCAGCCGCGCGCTTCAGCAATACCGATGCTGGGGGCGTCTTCGTGATGAAGGTGAATGACCGGTCGCTGTAAACCGTCACCACTACAGGAATGATAAGCCCTTCCATCTCTTTTTGACTGGTGCGGGCATTAAACTGCTTGCAGAATTCCATGATATTAATCTGCGCCTGTCCAAGCGCCGGGCCAACCGGCGGAGCCGGCGTAGCCTTGCCCGCCGCAATCTGCAACTTCACAAAACCTGTAGCTTTTTTGGCCATGAATTCTTCTTATGCTCCCAGCTTCTAGCTCCTAGCTCTTAGCTAGGCCACTTTCTCCACTTGATTAAACTCCAACTCCACCGGAGTCGCCCGCCCGAAGATCGTGACCATCACCTTCAAGGTTTCGCGGTCTTCGTTTACTTCATCGACAATACCCTGGAAAGTCGCAAACGGCCCTTCCGAAATCCGCACCGTCTCGTTCTTCTCGAACTTGACTTTGAGTTTCGGTTTCTCGCGGCTGTCAGCAACCTTATAAACGATGTGCTGAACTTCTTCCTCGGACAGCGGGGTCGGCTGCTGCCCGGTGCCAACGAATCCTGTTACGCGCGGCGTCGACTTCACTACGTGCCAGACGTGATCGTCCATGTCCATCTCAACCAGCACGTAGCCGGGATAGAACATGCGCTCCGATGTGTATTTTTTCCCACCGCGAACCTCGGTGACGGACTCCGTCGGAATTAGCACGCGGCCGATCTTGTCCTGCAAGCCGAAGGCCTGTACGCGTGATTCCAGCGACTCCTTCACCTTGCGCTCAAAACCCGAATATGAATGGATGATGTACCACTTCAAGTTCGGATTGCGCGGCGCCTCTGTCGATGTTGCGGAAGCGTCATCGGCGCTGGCTGGAGTACCGGAGCCATGTCCGTCTGATTCCACTTGATCGCTGGCCGCGGCCGTTTCCCTTTTTTCTTCGTCTTGGTCTTGCATGGTCAATGTGAACTCCAACTCGTCCTCAATGGTGCCCGAAGTAGCTAAACATCGCGTTGACAACGCGTTGAAGCACTCCATCAATGATGAAAAAGAACAAGCCAAACAAAAACACGGTAATGATTACCACTGTGGTCGTCGCCTGCACATCTTTCCATGAGGGGGCTGTGACCTTACGCATTTCGGTGCGCACGTCGTTGTAGAACGACTTAATTCGCTCCGGCCAGGACTTAAGCCGTTCCCCGAAACTCTCACTGGCTGTCGCAATCGAGTTTGCCATCTTTTTTGTCTCCACTGCCATACTGCTCCCCTGGGCCTTGTGTTCTGTCTACGCTCCAAAACTCTGGCAGGGGCGGAGGGATTCGAACCCCCAAGTCCGGTTTTGGAGACCGGCAGTTTAACCGTTGAGCTTACGCCCCTGTGTCCATTGGGTAATTTTCAAAGTCGCATGTACAAGAGACATTCAATTACCCGATTACAAAATTACTCAATTACGAAATTCATTTCACTTCTTTATGCGGCGTGTGCTTGCGGCAGCGGCGGCAGAATTTCTTGAACTCCAACCGGTCTGTCGTCGTCTTGCGGTTCTTAGTCGTCGAATAATTCCGCTCTTTGCACTCACCGCACTGCATGGTCACAATTTCTCGGGGCATTTCTCCAACTCCTAACCTTTCCCTTGTCATCCTTCGCAACGCGCCTATTGCGTTGCGAAGGATCTATGCATTTCGCCGACTTCCTGTCTTACTGCACAATCTCCGCGATCGTGCCGGCGCCCACCGTGTGCCCGCCTTCGCGAATCGCGAACCGCAAGCCTTTCTCCATAGCCACTGGCGTGATCAACTCGATCGTCAAGCTCACATTGTCGCCCGGCATCACCATCTCCGTACCTGCCGGCAACTCCGCAACTCCAGTCACATCCGTCGTGCGCAGATAGAATTGCGGACGGTATCCCTTGAA
>JASHQM010000062.1 GCA_030039165.1 Candidatus Sulfotelmatobacter sp.
CGGCCTGATGAACGTGCCGCCTTTCACCGAAGATCCCGAGGGCGCGCGGCCCTACTTCCGCAAGCTGCGCGCGTTGCGCGAAGCAATCACCGCTCGCCACTTGCCGGCGATGAACCTGGATCAGCTCTCCATGGGTATGTCTCACGATTTCGAAATTGCTATCGAAGAAGGCTCGACCTGTGTGCGTGTCGGGACGGCAATCTTCGGAGAAAGGATGCGATGAGATGAGAAATGTCGACTATGGGCTGGCGTGGATTCTGCTGATTACCGCAGTCATGTTCATCTTGGTGATGGAAACCACGCATCCTCGCGGTGCTATTTTGGATATTCCGTTTTTCTGGCTGGTAATTGCGATGATGAATTTCCTGCGCCTTCGCAATAACTACGCCACGGTCAAAGGTTTGAGAACATCATGCATTGGCGCGAATCTGATCGGCTTAACCATGGAAATCGGACGGCTCGGGCTGTCTGGAGCTTCGGTGTTGAGGTACTGGGGACCTTACACCGTAATCGCGGCTGTCGCCATGCTGGGGGAGCTTCTCTTTTCCATATTCCAAAGCAATGATTCCGGTTCACCAGGACAATAGTAGCGTTTCATTTCGAGTTCGCATTCATCCTCGAGCCAGGAGAAACGCGATCTTAAGCTTTCGCTCACCGCTCCACCCATCGAAGGCCGCACCAACCAGTCCTGCATCGAGTTCTTCGCAAATCTTTTGAACGTTCCGCGCTCTTCCGTTACCATTGCCTCCGGCCATACGAGCCGGAATAAAGTAATTCGGATAGCAGGCGTCAGCGGAGGGTACGTTCGCGACCGCTTGTGCCGCTAAAAAGGCAGAGGTCGGAGAGTTACAATTCACATTTCCAAAATAGCTCGATTTCTGCTTTTTAACTTCTGACCTCCCAGGAGCCACATTGACTTTTTCCGATCGCCTTCATGAAATCCGCACCGGCTTCGAGCGTCCCTTCTGGGTCGCCAACATCAGCGAACTTTTCGAGCGGCTTTCTTATTATGCAGTCTTTGCCGTACTTGCACGTTACCTGCACGAAGGTTTGCATTTTGATGTAGAGCGTGCCAGCAGCCTGACCGGAATGTTTGGCGGCTGGGTATGGTTTCTCGCTGTGATCGGCGGAGCACTTGCCGACCGGCTCGGCTTCCGGCGCGCACTCTCTGTGGCCTATCTGATTCTCAGCGTGGCCTATTTCCTGCTTGGCTCAATTGGCGCAGATTGGTTTGCTCCCGTGCGAAACTCCGTTTCTCTGGTTACGCTGGTCGCCGTGATTCTGGTTTTACCTGCGCTCGGCGTTGCACTGGTCAAACCTAGCGTAGTTGGAACCACCGCCCACGCATCAAGTGAGAACGTACGCTCGGTTGGATATTCCATTTACTACACGCTGGTTAATGTCGGCAGTACAGCAGGTCCGCTGCTCGCCTCGTGGGCCCAAGGCCGCGGCACGACGGAGAATGTATTCCGCATCGCCGCGCTCAGCGTCTTTCTTATGTTTTTTCTCGTGCTCTTGTTGTTCAAGGAGCCGCGCCGCTCCGGGGCTGGCGAGTCCCCACGCCTCAGCCAGGTGGGCAGGAACTTTCTCACCGTGCTCTCGAACCCGCGCTTCATGATCTTCCTGCTGATCTTTACCGGGTACTGGATCGTCTTCTGGCAGGAATTCATCGCGCTGCCGCTCTATATCTCCGCCTATATCGATCCGAAGGCCGATACCGCCCGCATCCTCGCGACCGATCCGATCGTCGTCATCTGTTTCACCATGATCATCGGTTTTCTCACCAAGCGTATCGGCGCATTTCACGCCATCGTGATTGGGACTTTGATTTCGAGTCTGGCCTGGATTCTGCTAATCATCCATCCATCAGTCTGGATGGCGGTCGCCACTCTGGTGGGAGTGGCCATCGGCGAAATCGTTCAGCAGCCGCGTTATTACGATTACATCTCACGGCTGGCTCCGCCTGACCAACAAGGAACATACATGGGCTTCGCTTTTCTCCCGCTCGGCATTGGATCATTCGTCGCCGGACCGTTCAGCGGTTGGCTCATGCATCACTTCGGTGAAGAGCTGCATCGGCCGGAACTGGTTTGGTGGTCTGTAATCGGCGTAGGACTAATAACAACCCTCTTACTTTGGATTTACGATCGCTACTTGCGCAAACAAACCACGGCTTGACTTCCCTCCTATCCTCTGGAATGATTCGCTTCCAGTTCGTGAAAGGAGACTGCTCATGCCACACTATCTTCACCAGGTTGCATACTCGCGCGAGGGATGGCAAGCCCTGCTGGCGCATCCTCAGAACCGGATTGAGGCGGTCAGGCCCGCCATCGAAAAACTAGGTGGGAAAGTCGAAACTGCATGGTTTGCCTTTGGTGAGTACGACGTAATTGTCATCGCTCAATTTCCCGACAACGTAAGTGCGGCAGCTATTTCCATAGCTTTTGCTGCCGGTGGCGCGTGCAAAGCCGTCCAGACAACGCCGCTGATCAGTCCAGACGAAGCCTTACAGGCCTTCAAGAAAGCCGGAGAATGCGGTTACCGTCCCGCTCGCGCCGCGTAACCCTACCGCAAGAAGCCACAAGAGGTGCAGTGAGGCGGCGCAGCACGCCGCCTTTTTATCCATCAGGACCCTTTCATGCCCGCAAGCAACGCAACTCCTGCAATCTTCGCTTCGCAATTCCGCCGGGTTTTGAAGGATGGCGGATCGGCTGAACACGCGGCCGGCGTGCAATGGTTCTTTAAAGAGGAAATCAAATCGCATGGTTGGTATACCGGCGACCTCCGCCGTACGGCGCGGGAGGCTCGCCGCGAGATAAAAAAAGCTTACGGCCTCGATTTCCTTGTCAAGGTGGCTGATGAACTTTTTTCCGGTTCGATATTGGAAGAAAAAATCACTGCCGTATTGCTGCTGGAGAAATTCGATCGCGAATTCGGCGACGGCGAATTCGCGCTGTTTGAATCCTGGCTCGACCGCATCAACAGTTGGTCCGATCACGACGCGCTGGTTCATTATTTGATCGCTCCGATGGTTGTTAGCAAACCGGCTCGTGCCAGGAAAGTTTTCTCGTGGGCGAAGTCCCGGAATCGTTGGCGTCGCCGTGCCGCCTGCGTCGCTCTGATTCGTGCAGCGCGGCAAAAAATGCTCTTTCCACAGATCAAGAGGCTCTCTGATTTTCTCCTTCCCGATCAGGATGGCATGGTGCAAAAAGGCCTCGGCTGGCTGTTGCGCGAAAGCGCCAAATACAACCCGAAGCAGACCGTCCCCTGCCTGATGAAGATTCGATCCCGTGCGCCCAGGCTGGTGCTGCGCGCGGCTTGTGAAAAACTTCCGCCCACGACCAGAAAGAGAATTCTAGCCCGCCCGTAAGCTCCTCGCGCAGCGCTATCGCCTTGTTACTTCTGTACTTATCTTTTTCGCCGGAAGGTGCGTCACAATGGCACTACTTGGCCAGCCCCCAGGCACCCTTTTTCTGGTATTCTCATGCGTTTTATCCCGAGGTAAGTGTGGAAAGGCGGGCAGCGAAATATCACCGCGGCCGATTGGGTGAGGCCTTGCGGGAGGAGATCGAGACGCTGGTCGAAGGCGAACTCGCCGACCCCCGCATCGGACTCGTGAGCGTGACCGGCGTCCAGCTCGCCGAAGATGGACGCTCGGCGCAGGTTTTCGTGGACGTCGAGGGTGACGATCGCGAGGCAGATCGCAGTCTCGAAGGCCTCGAGGCGGCGCGCGAATACATCCGCCACGAGCTGGCTGCGCGGCTGCGATTGCGCCGTGCGCCGGAGCTGTTTTTTCGGCTCGACCGCTCTGACCGCGACCGGGCACGGGTGGAAGAATTGCTGGACCGCGCTCAGAAACGTACCAAGCGATCGCGCGAGCAGAAAGCATAGATGTATGTTGCATCAGGTTCTCCAACAGATCGAGCAGCGCGGCCGTTTCGTGCTCACCTCGCACGCCCGCCCCGACGGCGACGCCATTGGCTCAGCCTTGGCCTGCTGCCAGGTTTTGCGTGCCATGGGCAAACAAGCTGATGTTGTGCTGCACGACGGCGTACCGCGCATTTATCGCGCGCTGCCCTTCGCCGATCGCGTATTGCACACCAATCGCATCGACGGCGACTACGACGCCGCGATCATTCTCGAGTGCGACAGCATTCACCGCACCCGCCTCGAGGGATTGGAGAATCGGTTCCTGATCAACATCGACCACCACGTTAGCGGCCGCCCTTTCGCTCACGTAAACTGGATTGATCCCCAGGCCGTCGCCACTGCGGAAATGGTTTTTCGCCTGGCCCGCGAGGCTGGAACCCGGCTTTCTTCGGGTATCGCCACTTGTCTTTACACGGCTCTGATGACGGACACTGGCTCGTTCATGTTCCAGGGTACCAACGAGCACACCTTTGCTCTCGCCCGCGAACTCGTTCTTGCCGGCGCCGATCCTTCCCACTGCGCGCGCAATATTTATTTCGCCCACTCGGTCGCCAAGATGAGACTGCTCGGCGAGGCTCTGCGCCACCTGAACACCGAAGCGCACGTGGGATGGACCTGGGTGACCCAGGAACAAATGGAACGCTCTGCTGCCAAGGAAGAAGATTGCGAAGGCCTGGTCAATTATGTGCTCTCCATCGGCGAAATCGAAGTTGCTGCATTTTTCCGCGAGCTTCCTGATGGCCGCTGCCGTGTAAGCCTGCGCAGCAAAGGCAAGCTCGACGTGGCTCGCGTCGCCGAGCGTTTTGGCGGTGGCGGCCACGAATGCGCCAGCGGTTGTTCGCTCGACGGACCACTGGCACAAGCCGTGCACCAGGTGCTAGAGCTGCTTCACGGTGGTCCTTCCATCCAGTAATCTGCGCTGTTACGCCTCTTCCTACGCCGGTCTGCGTACAATCGACTTCATGAACATGGCGCTGGCAACACAGGTTGTGTCGTTCCTGGGTGCATTCATGATTCTTATCGCCTACGTGGGTCACCAGATGGGCTGGATGAATCCTCGCTCGGTAGCGTACAACGTGTTAAACGCAATTGGCTCCGGCATTCTCTGTTATATCGCGCTGCATCCTTTTCAAATCGGTTTTGTCGTGCTGGAGAGCGTCTGGACTCTGATCAGCCTGTGGGCGCTCATCCGGCCAAAAAGAATTGCGGATTGATGATTATTGATTTCTGATTGTTGATTCTAGGGTTTGGTCCCTAGCCGTTTTGCAATCAGTAGTCAGAAATCAACAATCATCAGTTTGCCTGCGCACTCGGCGCACAGATTCGCTGCCATGACTAACCGCACCAGAACCGATGTGCTGCTGCTTGCCGGTTTTTGCGCATTCTTATTTTTTTACGGATTAAACCAGTTCGGTTTGATCGGCGCCGACGAACCGCGCTATGCCCAAGTGGCACGCGAAATGCTGGAGCGGCACGATTGGATCACACCGGTGCTGAATGGACGGCCGTGGCTGGAAAAACCGCCACTCTACTATTGGCAGGCGATGATCGCGTATGCCGTGTTCGGAGTAAGCGATTGGTCGGCCCGCCTGCCTTCAGCGTTCGATGCTACGTTGCTCGTGCTGGCAATCTACTTTTTCTTGCGCAAATTCCGCCGCGGATTCGAACTCGATGCTGCGCTCATCACCGCCGCCTGCGCCGGAATTATTGCCTATTCGCGGGCCGCTTCCATGGACATGGTCCTGACCACGGTTTTCACGATCGGAATGCTCGGCTGGTGGGGGTGGCACGAAAACGAAGGAAAATACTATCTTGCGCTTTTTTATGCTGCCATGGCGCTCGGCACGCTGGCCAAGGGCCCGGTCGCTCCTGTCCTTGGCATTTTGACGATTGCCTTCTACGCGGCCGCAATTCGAGAACGGCGCGTGATTACAAGGACATTGTGGATTCCGGGAATAGTATTATTCTGCGCGATCTCACTGCCCTGGTATTTTACTGTTCAGAGCCGCAACCCAATCTTTTTTCACGAATTCATTGTGCAACACAATCTCGAACGCTTCTCCGAAAATCTTTATCACCACACCGAGCCCTTCTGGTATTACCTGCCCGTCACGGCTTTGGCCGTCGTTCCATGGACTGTTTTTGTGAGCGTGGCTGCTGTCGGGCTGATCCGCCGATTAAAGTTGAAATCGCACAACGCCGGAGGTGAGATCAAGGATCAATTCGGTTTCTTCGCACTCTGCTGGCTGATTGCTACCGTAATCTTCTTCTCCATTTCGCAATCGAAACTGCCCGGTTATATTCTTCCGGCAGTTCCCGCCGCTGCACTGTTGTTGACTAGCTATCTTGGGAGCCGTCTTGAAACGCCTGATCCTCAACCTGTTGCGAAGTGGCTGGCGATATTGCATGGACTCGTCGCCGCCGTGCCTATTGTCCCTGGCTTGCTGATCGCCTACATCCTTCAGCAGCATCGCATGCCCAATGGTCGCCCGCTGATTACCGCTGTTCTGGTAGCCTTCATCCTCTGGGCGGGAATCGCACTGACACTCATCAGCCGCGCCGGCCTGCGCATGCTACGCTTCGTCACTCTAGTCCCCATACTTCTCACCGTCGGAACGGTATTAAAACTGGGTTCAACCGATCTCGATCATTCGCTCTCCGCTCGTCCATTGGCAGTAGAACTCATCTCGATGGAAACTCATCCTCTACCGCTCGCCATTTACCGTGTCAGACGCGAACTCGAGTACGGCCTTAATTTCTATTTCAACCAGCAACCCTCGCATTACGATTGGGGAGAAATTCCCAAACAGGAGCATTTGTTGGTCGCGCCGGAAAACTCGCAAGCGGAAATCGCCAGACTGGCTCCTGGCCGCCGTATTTCTTACCTCGGCCATTTTGCTCCTCAGCACGTTGACTATTATTGGGTCGCCGCCGCAGCAGCACCCGCGCGCTAAGGAACGTTGCGAGAGCATGTTCCCTGGTTTGCCTCGCGTCCTCGAACCCACTAAACTCGAAATTCTGCCATCGACGAGTCCGCCTGTTGTGGTTGACTAGCAGGAGTTCTGTGGAAATTCTCGATCTCAGGCATTTTTCTTCGATCGACTTGCGTCCCCTTCTCCAGGATGAGACGCGAGCGTGGTCCAGCCTGCTCTCCTGGGACTATACCGGCTCGGCCGAGATGATCCTGCGCTACGTCGATGCCAAAATCCTTCCCGGCTACGCCGCCATCGATCGGGGTCGCATCGTCGGTTACAGTTTTTTCGTGTACGAGGGAAGCAAGGGCGTTGTCGGCGATCTATTCGTCACCAACGGTAATCGCCTGCCCAACGCTCGTGAAGTCGAAATCAGGTTGCTGACTCATGTGATCGAAACCCTTCAGCAATCTCCTGGCATTCACCGCGTGGAGGCGCAGTTGCTCGCTCATGAAGCAGGTGGTGTGGCCCGGCCATTCCTGGACCAGGGATTCCAGCGCCACCAGCGCCTCTTCATGGCGCTGAATCTTCGCGGCTCCGTATCGAAGACTCCCGCAATGCATCCGGAGGTTGAAATCCGCCGCTGGACTGAGGCTGACTATCAACCGGCCGCGGCCGTAATCACCGCATCTTATCGCGGACACGTCGATGCCCAAATCAATGATCAGTATCACACCCTCGCCGGCTCGCTGCGTTTCCTGAATAACATCGTTCGCTTTCCCGGCTGTGGTTTGTTCGACATCGAGTCCTCTTATGCCGCCGTCGATCGCAAAGCGAAAAATCTGATCGGATTGATCTTGTGCTCGCGCGTACGTGGCGATGTGGGCCACGTTACCCAGGTCTGCGTGCTGCCGGAATATCGCGGCCGCGGCGTAGGGCAATCTCTGTTGGCCGCAAGCACCATGAACCTCATCAAACGCGGATTCTCCCTGCTCTCGCTGACCGTAACCGAGGCCAATGCGGGCGCGGTTACTTTATACGATCGCTTGCAATTTGAAACGAAAAGAGTGTTTGATGCTTTTGTGTGGGAAGGGTGAAGAAGCCAGAAGCCTATCTTCTTATCAGCCACATCGCCCAGCCAGCCACCAGCACGCCGCCAAGAAACATGACAAAGCAATAAAGCCCGTAGCGGACCATGTCGCGCGCGGTCTCGCGGTGGGTAATTCCGAAGACGATCGACGCAAACAATGCAAACACAAATGCCGCGCTGAAGTGGGTAAGGTGGAGGGTCATCCTCGATGCACCGGCAGAACAACGCTGCTAAACGAAGCCCGAAGCCCGAAGCCTGATAGCTGCATCATTGTTTCTTTCCTATGGCGATATGATACGCGTCGGCCACGGCAATAAAATTCAGCAGTCCCGCGACAATCATGAACTTCGTTCCGTAATCTGCAATGGCGAACGCGACCGCTCCCTGCCCCGCATTCACCGCGAGGGTTGCGATGTACATCCCGCCCGCACCTAGGTCGCCGATGAATCCCAGAATGTCGAGGATGTCGCCGCCGTTGGCTTTGTAGATGTGCCCCTGCATCAGCAGTCCCAGCACAAACAGCGCTGTAATCGAGATGAACAGGAGCAAGCCGCGAAGCCACCGCCGCTGAATGATGTGTCCGGCGCCGGGAATGAGCCAGCCCACTGCCGGTGCAATCACCGACAGCGCGCTCTGCGGTTGCTCCGCTTCGGCAGCCTTCGTTCTCGCTGTATTGGAATTTGCCATCAGATAAGTACGATCTCGCGTTGTATATTGCCGGTAACTTCCGCCGATTTTGCCCGCACCAGCATGTTGACTTCGCTGCGCACGCCAAATTCCGGCAGATAAATTCCCGGCTCAATCGAAAAGCAGGAATTCGGCAGAATCTGGCGCTCGTCGTGAATCTCCAGATCGTCCATGTTCGCGCCGTTCGAATGGACATCAGTGCCGATCGAATGTCCAGTGCGATGTATAAAATAATCGCCGTATCCTCTTTGTTTGATGCAGCCGCGCGTCGCGCGATCGACTTCCCATCCCGCGATGCGCCGCCCCGCGCCGATCGCCTCTGTCACCGTTTTCACCCCTGCGTCGCGCGCGTCGCGCACGACTTCAAAAACTTCGCGCATGCGATCCGAAGGGCTCCGTCCGACAAATCCCATCCACGTAATGTCGTAGTAAACCGCACCCGGCGTGTTCTTCTTCGCCCAAACATCCAGCAGCACCAGGTCGCCCTCTCGAATGGGGACGGGATGGTCAGCGTGCGGCTCGTAGTGCGGATTCCCCGCATTCTTATTGACCGCCACAATCGGTGGATCGTCCGTCAGCAGGTTTTCGCGGCGGAATGCCTCCATGAACCACTGCTGTATTCCGTGCTCCGTTGTACCGCCATTTCGGGCCCGTTTCCCAATTTCCCGGAAGGACGCCGCTACAATCGCATCCACGCTGTCGCGCGCCGCAAAATGCGTTTTGATCTGCTCCTCGCTCCACGTCGCTTCGAACAGCGCCACCAGGTCGGCCGAGCTGACCACATTCTTCCCCAATCCGCGCAGCAGTTCGATCGTGCCGCCGTCCACCAGCGAAATCGTAAAAACGATGTTATTCGGCGAATATTGCATCGCAATATCGCGATACGGCGCCAGCATTGCCTTCAAGTTATCAAAGAGTTCTTGCCACCCTGAATACTGGTGTTTAGCGCCGAGAAGGGAATTGAGGTGGCCGGCTTCAATCTTGTGCACCAGCTTTTGCGGTTCACCCTGCGCCGGCACCAGATAAAACCAGCGCCGCGTAACCATCAGGCCGTCGGGCAAACCGAGCACGCGATAGGCGATGGGATCGCGATGGTGATGATCGTAAAACAGCCAGGCATCGATGTTGCGCTCGCGCAGCGCGGATTGGATGGCTTTCAGGTCCATGAGTAAACCTCTATTGTAAACAATGTGCGGGATTAGAGCGAATCTAGGCAGCCAACGGTAGCGGTTCAGTTTTCAGCCAACCGTCCGTCTACAGATATTCCACAAATGAATCCGCAACGTCCGCCCCATGGTTGTTGGCGATGCGCGTTGCCGCCCGCTCCACATTCTTCATCAGTCCATCCAGATAGCCGCGGGAGTCGGAAACGGCAGCCACACCTATCGTCGCCCGATTCCAGATGTTGCTCGGTTCAACCTCCGCGACAGACACGTTAAAACTCGCCCGCAGCCGGTCTTTCAGGCTGCGCACGACCTGCCGTTTGTCTTTGAGCGAATGTGCCGCTTCGATGTGAAGTTCGAGAGTGAGGAGGGCGATCATTCTGGTCGTTCGTCGTCGGTCGTTGGCCAAACGCGGGCGAAACATGTTTGACAAACGACCAACGACCGACGACTAACGACGGTTCTAAGCAATCACTTCCGCGGCAATCCTCTCCGTGACGAATGCTTCGATCACGTCGCCGATTTTGATGTCGCCATAGTTCGCAATCGAGATGCCGCACTCCATGCCGTTGGTCACTTCCTTGGCATCGTCTTTGAAGCGCCGCAGGGAGGCTACCTTGCCTTTGAACACCTGCACGTTGTCACGCAGCAGCCGCACTTCGGAATCGCGCTTGATCAGGCCATCCACCACGCGGCAACCCGCCACCGTACCAACTTTCGGAATGCGGAAGGTGTTCAATACGTCGGCGCGGCCCTGATAGTGCTCTTTGAAGGTTGGCTCGAGCAAGCCGCTCATGGCGCGCTTGATCTCATCCTGCAGCTCGTAAATGATCGAGTGCAGCCGAATGTCGACTTTTTCCTGCTCGGCCAGTTCTTGCGCCTTGCGCTCCGGCCGGACGTTGAATCCGATGATGATTGCATTCGACGCAGAAGCCAGCAGAACGTCCGTCTCGGTAATCGCTCCCACTCCCGAGCGCAGCAGCTTCAAACGAACTTTTTCGCTCGAAAGCTTGCCCAGCAGATCGGAGATCACTTCCACTGACCCCTGCACGTCGCCCTTCAAAATGACATTCAGTTCTTTCGTGCCGGACTCAACCTGCTCGGCCAGTCCCTCCAGCGACACGCGAGAGCTCTTGGCCAGTGCCGCCTCGCGCGCCTTCTGTTCGCGGTATTCGGAAATGCCGCGCGCTTTGTCGCGATCGGCCACAACAACAAACTGATCGCCCGCCTGGGGCAAAGCCTCCATGCCAAGAATTTCCACGGGAGTCGATGGCGGCGCGGTCTGTAGTTGCATTCCGCGATCGTCGAACATGGCGCGCACCTTGCCGTACACGTTGCCGACCACGAAATTGTCACTCGCATTCAAAGTCCCGTTCTGCACCAGCACGGTCGCGACTGGCCCGCGTCCGCGATCGAGCTTGGCTTCCAGCACCACGCCGGTGGCCGCGCGCTCTGGCGTCGCCTTCAGCTCGGCGAGGTCTGCAACCAGGCAGATCATTTCCAGCAGCAGGTTCAGATTGGTTTTCTGTTTCGCGGAAACATCGACGAATACTGTCTTGCCACCCCACTCCTCCGGCACCAACCCGCGATCGCCCAGCTGCTTCTTGACACGATCGGGCAGCGCGTCAGGTTTGTCGATCTTATTCACGGCCACGATGATCGGAACTTCGGCGGCGTGCGCATGATCGATCGCTTCCAGTGTTTGCGGCATCACACCGTCATCGGCCGCGACCACCAGCACCACGATATCCGTCGCCTTTGCGCCCCGCGAACGCATGCGCGTGAACGCTTCGTGGCCGGGCGTATCCAGAAACACAATCTCCCGCCCGTAGGCCGGCGAATCCTTGTCCGTGATGCGCACTTTGTACGCGCCGATGTGCTGGGTAATTCCTCCCGCTTCACCCTCCGCCACATTAGTCGAGCGAATCGCATCCAGCAGCGTCGTTTTACCGTGGTCGACATGCCCCATGATCGTCACCACTGGCGGGCGAACCGCGGTTTCCGGTGCGGCTTCTTCGCCAGCCGCCAGCGCCGCATCCATCTCTTTCGCCGTCTGCTCTTCGAAAGTAATCACATTGGTATCGGCGCCGAAGAAGCGCGCCATTTCGCTGGCCAGCTCCGCATCCAAAGTCTGGTTGATGGTCGCAAAAACGCCGCGCATCAGCAGTCGGGAAATCAAGTCCTTGGCGCGAACGTCCAACTTCTCGGCCAGATCTTTCACGCTGATACCTTCGGTGATCGTGATGCTCTTGGTGATCGGCAACGGCTCATTCGAGACCACCATACGTGGCGGCGGCGTATAGCCCTTCATCGGGCCTTCTTTCACGCCCCGCGGAACATATCGCTGCCCTGGTCGCCGCGCCGGTCCTCCCGGACGTCCGCCCGGTCGCGTCGTTCCAGGTGGCGGAAGCGCTGGTCCCACTCCCAGTGGTCTTGCGCCGGCCGGCGTCTGCCGAGTGGGATGCATGGGCCTTCGCTCGCCCGGGCGTAGCGGAGGGCGCGCCGCTGGCGAGGCGCCGGCAGCCTGCGGCCTGCGCTGGAAAATCGGCTGCCCCGGTACAGGACGCCCCGGAGCCGGACGCGGTCCGCCAATCGGAACTCCCGGCTGCACCGGCGCCTTGTATACCGGCCGTGGTCCGGTTTGCGGAACGATCATCCGCGGCGAAGGTTGTGGCGCAGCCATGGGTCGCAGTGGCGGGGTGGAACTCGCCGAAGCCCCGGTAGAACCGGCTGACGGCGCTTGTGCGGGCGGCGCGACCACTGGGCGTGGCGGAACTGAAACTGTACTCGCCGCCACTGACACCGACGGCGCAACCACTAGGCGCGGTGTCACAGGAGCTGTCGGAGGGGCAACAACGGGAGGCGGAGGCACCGGTGCCGTTGGCTTCGCCGCCGAGGGTGCTACTGGGCGGCTTGTCAATGGGGGCGTAACTCTCTCAGCCGGCGCATGCGCTGCCGGAGCGCTGACTTTTTCCGCCGTAGGATGCGCCACAGCGGGCGCACTTGCCCGCGGCGCAACCGGAGGCACAGCGGCAGCTTCCTTGCGCTGCGTGATCGCTCTTAGCACGTCACCCGGCCGGGCAATGTGCGACAAATCGATTTTGGTCTTGATTTCTTCTTCGCCGCGAGAGATTCGCGACGCACTCTTGGCTGCTGCCGAACCTTCGCCTTGCGAGCGGAGGTACACCCGTACTTTTTCCGCTTCGTGTTCTTCCAGAGAACTGGAGTGGGTCTTTTTCTCTGTTACTCCCACATGCGGAAGTGCGTCAAGGATTGCCTTGCTCTTCACTTCCAGCTCTCGGGCAAGATCGTTGATTCGAACCTTACTCATCCGGCCTTTCGTTTCTCCGTGTTGTATTTAGGTCTTCATCAGGACCTCACGGAGTCGATTTCTTCTCTACCACCACGCCGAAATGCTTCGAGCGTGTCATCATTATTCTCTATTTTCGGAAGCGGATTCCGGTTCCACAGCGGGTTGCTCTTCGGAAGTTGACCCATCTGCCCCGTCGTCGGCGCCCGCCCTCGTTTTCTCCGTATGCCGATCTTCGCTGCCAGCTTCTTCCGCCACCGCAGGTATTTCCGCGGTGATTTCTTCACTGGGTGCCGACGGCGCCCCGCTTTCTGCTATCTCAGGCTCAGATGTGCCAGCCTGGCTCTCGTCGGGTGTCCCGCCTTCCGTTTCGCCCTCCACAGGCGCACCCTGTTCGAGTCCGGCAAAATAATTATTCACGGCCAGGCTGATTTTTTCCACCGTCTTCGGGCCGATGCCCTCAATGGCTTCAAGCTGTTCCGGCGTCATATCGGCCAGAGCTTCTACGGTCGTCACTCCGGCAGCCGTGAGCTTCTCAACCACGCCTTCACCCAGGCCCGGCACGCTCTCCAGCGGAGTTGCCGTCTGCGGGGCCATGGCCGACATCTGCTGCTCCACTTCCTGCCGCTTCTCTTCTTCGCTCTTGATGTCGATCTTCCAGCCCAGCAGCTTCGCCGCCAGCCGCACGTTCTGGCCCTTCTTGCCAATGGCCAAAGAAAGCTGGCTGTCATCGACCACAACTTCGAGATGCTTGTTGCCCGAATCGAGCACGCTGACCTTGCTCACCTTTGCCGGCTGCAAAGCCTTCTCGGCAAACGTAGCCGGGTCCTCGTGGTACTCGATGATGTCGATTTTCTCTCCGTGCAGCTCGCGGATGATCGACTGCACGCGCATTCCCTTCATGCCCACGCAGGCGCCCACGGCGTCGACATCCTTGTCTTTCGACATGACCGCGATCTTGGTCCGCTCGCCGGCTTCGCGCGCAATCGCGCGAATAACCACCGTGCCGTCATAGATCTCCGGAACTTCGGTTTGGAACAGATGCTGCACCAGCTCCGGTACAGCGCGCGATACGACAACACCGGGGCCTTTGGAAGCCTTTTCCACCCGCGCAATCACAGCCCGCACGCGTTCGCCGATAGCGAACGACTCCAGCCGCGACTGCTCCTTGCGCGGCATGCGTGCTTCCGCCTTGCCGATGTCGAAAATGATGTCCGGGCCTTCAATTCGCTTTACAGTAGCGTTCACCACTTCGTTTACGCGCCCGATGTATTCGTTATAGACAGTGTCTCGCTCCGCCTCGCGCACCTTCTGGAAGATCACCTGCTTCGCCAGTTGCGCGGCGATGCGGCCAAGGATTCCTTCGGTCGGCTTGGGTGTGCGCAGCTCGCCGCCAATTTCCAGGCTGGGATCGATCTTGCGCGCATCTTCCAGTGTGATCTGCAACAGCGGATCCTCCACCTGCTCCGGTGTTTCAACAACGGTCTTTACCGCGTAGGCATTGATCTTGCCGGTTTCGCGGTCGAGCACGGCGCGCAGATTCTCCTGCGTCTTGTAGTATTTGCGCGTGGCCATGACAATGGCGTCTTCCACCGCGCTCACCACAATCTGCGGATCGATGCCCTTCTCGCGGCTCAACGCGTCAATCGTGTTGTACAGCTCACTTGCCATAAAAGCACTTTGCGATTTGGTGATCGCGCGATTGAGCGATTAAGAAAAATCGGCCCGCGCCTCTTCAATCACCCAATGACCCAATCGCCCGATCACTCAATCCTCAGAGTTCCGGCACCAGATTCGCCTTCTCCACGTTGGCGAACTCGATCTCAACCTTTTGCCCGTTACTCGCAGCTCCCATCTTCTTGCGCGATTTCTTGCTGGCCACGCTCATGTCCAGCGACAACCGGCCATCGTGAAAGCTCTCCAGACGGCCTTCGAAAAAACGGTTGTTGTTTACCGGCTGCCGCGTCATCAATTTCACGCGGCTGCCGACGAAACGCTCAAAATCACGCGCCTTCTCGAGTTTGCGGTCGAGCCCCGGAGACGAAACCTCCAGAGTGTACGACCCGCCCGGCACCGCGTCTTCGACGTCGAGAATCGTGCCAAACTCGCGGCTGAAGTCGGCGCAGTCGCCGTGCGTCACGCCGCCAAGAGCATCACTCGCCGCAGCGCCAGGCCTGTCCAGAAACACGCGCAACATGCGCGCTGGCCCGCTGCCGAGCAACTCAACCTCAACCACTTCGAGGCCGCTGGAGCCCGCCACCCGCTCCGCGATCTCGCGTATGCGATCCAGCTCAACTGCCATATCGCCAACAACTTACGTTTTAGGTTTGACGGCCAGTTTTCCTGCAACTAAAAAGTGGGCTTGCGCCCACTGGTGTGCTTCGCCAAATACCGTGTTACACAACAGTTCTCAGTTTTCTAATATACGCCGGGAGTGGGGAAAAGACAAACCGTCTGCTGCAGCCAGCCTAAACGACGGAATATTGGACGTGCGGATTAGCCCGAGCTCTGTCTCGATGACACTAAATCGGGGACGGCTCACGCCGTCCCCTGCCGCGTTGGTGGTGAGGAATCGTTGTTGCTCTTGCGTGTGGTTTGCGCCGGTACTTGCGGGGAGGGCCAGAGCCTCTGCGGAGAAAGCCTCCGGAATACTTCCAACTCCTCTAATACCGCTCCTGCTTCACCCAAAGACGGACCTGCTCCTCCACCGAAAAACGACTTGCAGGTTTCGCAACAAACCTCGACTCCAGGGAAAATGCATGTGCCTCGAGGGGCACCGAAAAATGAAGCCTGGTATTCACGAAGCTGCGGACGAACAATTCCGCATACCGCTCCAGCCCCAAAACTTCAAACTGTACGGCATGCACCAGACCGTGAAACAAAGACCGCTCCGCAAATCTCTCGTTGAACACGATCACATCCACGAATGTTAGCGACTGCATGTGGGTCACTTCCGGCAGGTTCACAAACCCAAGCGCGCGGTACTCCTCGTAGAATGATGGATTGGCAACCCGCTCTTTGCCCTTCAGTTCGACAATTTTTATGCTTTCCAACAGGGGAGCGGAAAAATACGGCCACATCAAGGCCTTCTGATGGTTCGCCAGCGGTCTTGCTGTGTTCAGGTAGCGTTCGCGCTGCTCCCGCAGATAGGACACGACCCGCGTGGCCGCCTCTACGATTTGCTCCTCCGTCACATTGCCGGCTAGTCCAGGGCCCTGCTCCGTCGCCGGGATTTTCTTCTCAATGGCGCCGTAGAACTCGTTCAATGCTGAAGCCGCCTCAAACGACTTCCGCAAAACCTCCCTCCGTCCGAAGCGGGCGATATCGTCGGAGCTGTAACGCAGGCGTAACTGGTGGGTGGCGCAGTGGGCGCTCAGCAGTTCGAGTTCGGCGTGCTGCAACTCCGAATTCATTTGCGCGATAGTAACCCGGTCTTCCGGCTTATCCCATGAAAACATCTTCCTAAACTCCTTCAAGCTATGGACGCACGCAGGGAGGCGAATTTTGAGCGTATCCATATTTTATACAGGATTATATTTACGCTGTCAACATAATTTATTGAAAGGTTTCAATAAAGTTCTTATCCGCCTTTACATTGTTATGTTTACGGTGTATATAGAATGGGCGCTTAGGGTTTTCGAGAACCGGAGGTAAAACATTGTCCCGCCCACCCGATCCCAATCTGGAGAGAAAAGTTCTCGACGCCGCCCAGAAGCTATGGAAAAAAGGCGGCGAGGACGCGCTTACCATGCGCGCCGTGGCCAAAGCGGCCCGCACCAATACTCCCGCCGTCTATCGCCGCTTCCGCGACCGGGACGACATTCTTCGCGCCCTGTTGCAGCGGGTTCGCCTGGAAATCGCTCAGCAACTGGAGGCTGCATCCTCGCCCCAAGAGGGTTGCGAACGCTATCTCGATTACGCGCTGCGCCATCCTCACGAGTACGAACTGTTTTATCGTTACAACTACCAGCTTTGTTACTCGCCGCAGTCGCGTTCCGCCGGGTTCGAGCCTGCGGGCCAGCCTTCGCGAGAAGTCATGCGACAAAAGCTGCAGCAGAAGCTTGGCGGCTCGCCCGAAAGCCACGAGGAATTATTGGTGGGCCTCTGGATGCTGGTCCACGGCGCCGCGATGCTCTTGATCGCAAAATCGATTCTTCCAGATGAGGCGACCGCAGCACGGCGTGCGTTTCGCGCCTCCATCGCGGCCCTGCTCCGCGGGCAAGGCTCTTTCTCAAAAACGAATGCATCTGGAAGGCGGTGACTGGCGCACCAGCGCTGCCCTGCATGTACATCAATAAGCAAGCCTTAATACCCTGCCGAGCACCAAAGGAACCAGCGCGTACCATTTTTCTGATACCTAGCCCTACCCTTGCCGATACAATCCTGATAGGGCTGCAACGTGACAAAAATTCTTTTGGTCGAGGACAGCAAGTTCGTCAGGATTGCTACGGAGCGAGCGCTCGCGCGGGCCGGCTATGATGTTTCCAGCGCCGGAGATGGCGAGGAAGCCCTCCGCATGGCCCGCGAAAAACTGCCCGATTTGATCCTGCTTGACATGCTGCTTCCCAAGCTCAGCGGACCCGAAGTGCTGCTCGCCCTCAAAAAAGACGCGGCAACTAAAGCCATTCCCATCGTTGTTATGACCGGCATGTCGCAAAAAAATGCCGCCCGCTTACAACAGGATGGGGCCGATGGATTCCTCGAAAAGTCTGCTCTCAATCTGGACGAGGGTGCCGGAAAACTACTGCTCGCCATCCGCGATTTCCTCAAGAGATCCCAGGGACGCAGTACCACGGCCTGAGAACTGACGCTCTCACCCGTCGTCGGGCGGACGCTAAGTGGCTGGTACTCCGACCTGTTGTAGCTGCTAACTTGATGATTCAGCAAGGCTTCCAGCCTTGATCGCGAACCATACTTTCCGGGAACTTCGGATTCGCCCCCGGAGTCTGACTCGCTAGGGCGCCAATTTTCAACTCCCAGTATTCAGAGAGGCCATATAATAGAGACGAGTTGATTTCGACGCCTCTGGGGTTACCACTTGGGAGATTTTGCAAGCGCGATAGGGATACGGGCCGAAGAAGCGGCCATTGTCGCCGATCTTAAAGCTGGGTCGGAGGAAGCCTACGCCTGGCTGATTGGAGAGTTTCAACGGCCAGTCTACGGCCTTATCTATCGCATGGTTTCCGACCCGGCGGACGCAGCTGATACTACACAGGACGTCTTCCTGAAAGTTTTCCGCGGAATGAAAAATTTCCACGGCGAGTCCAGCCTCAAGACTTGGATCTACCGTATCGCCTTGCATGAGGCTGCCAATCGCAAACGCTGGTGGTTCCGGCACAAAGCTCACGAGGCTTCGATTGAACCTGTCGAATCTGCGGATTCCCCCAATCTCGAGAGCGCGATCTCCGAGGCACTGACTGATCACAACGATTCGCCATTCGACAATGTCGCTCATCTGGAGGTACAGCGTCGCGTCGATGCCGAACTACGCCGCCTGCCCGAGCCTTATCGCACGACATTAATCTTGCGCGACCTCGAAGATATGTCCTATGAAGAGATTGCCGAGGTTCTGCAAATTTCCCTGGGCACCGTGAAATCCAGACTGACTCGCGGCCGCCAGTTATTAAAAGAACGGCTCGCGCCTTATGTTCGCGCGGTTGGGGCCGAACTCGGCCTGGTTTCACCGGACGAAGAACAGGTTCTCAATGCACCGGTTGCTGGAGTGGGGAGAAGGGTCGAGGTGATGCCATGAAGTTTGTGGCCAATGGATTAGGTTCATCGCAATCCGGAACGATCGGTTTCGCTGGAAATCGCGCGCTCATGACATGCGGACAAGCGAAGGAATTGTTGTCTCCCTATCTGGATGGAGCTGTGACCGGGACCGAAATGCAGTCTCTCCAGCGGCATATGGAGCAGTGCTCGGCCTGCATGGGCGAATTTTCCGCGCTGCGGGCGACACAACAATTGCTGGCAAATGTGCCCCGCGTAAAAGCTCCGCCGGATCTGGGACTGAAATTGCGTCTGGCCATTTCGCGCGAAGCCGCCGAGGAGCGCCGGCCGCGGTTCGAAGGCTTGCGCCTGCGCATGGAAAACACGCTCCACGCCTTTATGGTCCCAGCCACCGCGGGCCTGGCCTGCGCGGTGTTGATTTTCGGTCTGATCGCTGCAGTTTTGGCCACGCCGGGACAATTACAGGCCAATAATCAGGATGTCCCGCTCGTCCTGAATACAGGTCCGGAGTTGCTGCCAAGCACTTTCGGCGACAACCTCAGCTCGGTGGGAGCTGATGCTCTCGTCATCGAAGCCTATGTCGACCGAAATGGCCGGGTGCAGGACTACAAGATTCTTTCCGACCCGGCTGAAGCCAAGCAGTTGCTCCCGCAAGTAAAGCGGATGCTGATTTTCACTACTTTCCGTCCAGCGATGTCCATGGGATACCCCATTCCTTCGCGGGCCGTACTGTCGTTCTCCAGGATCAGCGTGCGCGGCTGAAAACAGGCCGCGGCACAAGAGGGCACGTCATTCTGTCCGAATTACCCTGTGTTCGTCGCTGCTCTCTGTGGTTGCGCTTTGAAGTCGTCGAATCCTATCTTACGCACCTTATGTTTCCGCGGGCGCGAAGAATACCAGTACCGCTAATTCTTCCTTAATGTCGTAGAAACGGTGCTCGACTTCAGCCGCGACAAATAGCACGCTGCCGGCGGAGACTTCACGGTCTTCCGTACCTGCCTTGAACCGGGCGCGCCCGCGAACCACGTAATACATCTCATCCTCGTTGTGCGGACGTTGCGGGTCGGTCCCTCCCGCCGGCAGAACGTAAAGACCTGCGCTCATCGCTGGCACGCGCAGAAACTCGCCGTAGAGCTTGCCGGTTGCAGCGCGCTGGCTGTCGATCTCGATGAGGCTTGCGAACATTGTCTTTGTGGGGTTCATCGTAGGTACAGGTTAGGCGAAGATGCCTCGGAGGATGAGATCGGTGAACTGCGGAATCAGATTGTGTGCCTGCAAATCGCCCTCCGGCTTATACCACTGGTAGATCCAGTTGATCATGCCGAGCAGCGCAAAAGCTGCGGCACGCGCGCTAACTCGCGGCTTCGCCGGAGAGCCACCGCCCGCACGTTCTCGCTTCTGAGCTTGCTCTTGGACCTCGGCCATCAACTTTTCCACAAAGTGAATGTATTCCTTCTTGCGGGTGTTAATGCGCTTGCGCAGCGAGGGAGGCAGCGGATGGTTCTCGTGCAGCATCACGGTGATCTCGCGATCGCGCGGGCTGAGCACGACTTCGATGTGCAGGCGAATCAGTGTGCGCAGACGCTCTTCCGGATCGGCGACCAAGCGCAGTGGCGTAAGCACCCGATCCTGGGTGATCTCCATGGCGTGGTTCATGATCTCGAACAGGATTTCGTCTTTGCTCTGGAAGTGGTGGTAAAGCCCCCCTTTGCTGAGCTTGAGAGCGGTAGCCACATCGTTCATCGACGTCGCGTCATACCCGCGCTGCTGAAACAGGCGCGCCGCGGTGCGAAGAATCTCCTGCTTGGGATCGAGCGGGTTTTCGCGAGACATGCGAAACACATGGTAATGGCTCGCGTCTGGAAATGCTACGTCGCGCTGTGGCTATTAGCTTCCTCCTAGCGGAGATTGACTCCGCGGCGAAGGTGCAGAAAGTCCGAAAGGCTCGCGGGGCGCAGGAAATAGCACGAAAGTGGCTGAAAGAACCTGCATCTTGACTGGCAGGTCGGCGTGGCTTACAAGAATACGGTAGTTTTGTCGCCTCCACCCCCGCGGAGGCGCAACCGTAACCTGACCCAGGGTTCGATAACAAGTAAATCTATAAGCCCCATTTTTCCTCGAGAGGCTCACATGCTAGCGCGCGCTACTGCTGAAAATGGATTTGCTTTCCGAAAGATTATCAACGTTTGCGCCGTGGCGATCGCGGTGATGGCGGGCGCTATGTCGATGGTTCCGGCTGCGTCGGCAGGGGCGCCCACGTTGAGCATCACGCCTTCGAGTGTGAGCTTCAGCGATATCGCTACGGGTACGACCGCGAACGCCACAGTGACGGTGAAGAATACGGCCACCGGCTCGAACCCAACGACGTTCACCAGCATCGTGGCCAGTGGCACAGGATTCAGCCAGACCAATACCTGCACCAGCGGCAAACTCGGCGCAGGCAAGACCTGTACGATCACCGTGACTTTTTCCCCCAGCCAGACGGGAAATTATTCAGGCGCAATTACTCTTACGGATAACGCTTCCGGCAGCCCGCAAACCATCAATCTCACAGGATCGGCCATTCAGGGCGGCACCATAGATGTGATTCAGCACATCGTCTTCATCATTAAGGAGAACCGCAGCTTCAATAATTATTTCGGTACGTTTCCTGGTGCGTACGGGGCCACCAGTGGACCGGTTTCCGACGGATCCATCATCAATCCGCTCAATCACACCCCCGATCGAGTGCGCGACATGGGCCATAGCTGGAACGACGACCTCACTGCCGTCAATGGCGGCCTGATGAATCAGTTCGATCTGGTGCAATTCGGCAACATCGACGGGGACTACATGTCGATGAGCCAGATGTATCAGTCCGACATCCCGAATTACTGGAACTATGCCCAAACCTACACCCTGTCTGATGAGACTTTCGCATCCATCAAGAGTGGCAGCTTTCCCAATCACATGTACACCATTGCCGCGACTAGCGCGGACGCGATTACTAATCCCAATGAGCCGACTCATCCCCAATTTTCCTCGTGGGGTTGCGACGCCGAAACTGGCACCACCGTGGAATTGCAGGCCTCTAACGGCACCGATACCGAGGTCTTCCCGTGTTTCGATAATGAAACCGAGGGCGATCTGCTCGATGCTGCCGGAATTTCCTGGAAGTCATATGCCCCGGTAGAGAATTCATCGGGATATGCGTGGAACACCTACGATTCGATCAATCAGATTCGCAACACTTCGGAATGGACCGAGCATGTATTCCCTTATACCCAATTTGCCACCGACGCGCAGAATGGCAATCTTGCGGCGGTGAGCTGGCTAGTTCCCGACACCGCCGATAGCGACCATCCGCCCTCGAGCGCTTGCAGCGGCGAAAACTGGGCCGTGCAGCAGATCAATGCCATCATGCAGGGCCCGGACTGGCCAACCACTGCAATCTTCCTTACCTGGGACGACTTTGGCGGCTTCTACGATCCAGCCGTGCCCGGCTATGCCGACTACTGGGGTTTCGGTATCCGCGTGCCCATGATCATCATCTCTCCTTATTCGTTGCCCGCCACCGTAGTTCATACCCAATACGAATTTTCTTCGGTGTTGAAGTTCATCGAAACGCGCTTTGGCCTGACCAATCTCACCCTGCGCGACCTCGACGCCAGCGATATGACCGATGCCTTCAACTTCGCGCAGAAGCCAAATCCAGCGCTCATTCTCAATACGCGCACCTGTCCGTCCGATGGTCCGGTGGTGAACCTCGGCAATGCCAAAGTGGAATTCGGTGATGTAGTCGTTGGTCAGAGCGAAACCTTGCAGCGCACCCTGGCAAACGACGGTGATTCTGCGCTCACCATCTCCAGCATCGTGACCACCACGGACTACACCCAGACCAACAACTGCAACGGCAGCGTGCCTGCCGGCGAAACCTGCACCTTCAACATCACCTTCACTCCCACCAAGGCCGGTGCCACATACGACGGTAAGGTAACTATCACGGACAACGCCACGAGCAGCCCGCAGATCTATTACACTTACGGCCAAGGTGTAGCCAGCGCCGATCAGGTCAAACGCAAGCCGGTCACCTCGCAATCCCGTAAGGATGGCGAAGACAACCAGATGATCGACGACGATTAGTAGGCCGGTCGGGCCTCGACGGCGAGTATGTGCGCCGGTAGATCCCCGGTATTTGAGTCGCTGTGAATAGGTTCGATACCCCTCAGGTAGGCCTCGGGGGGGTTGTCCCATCCCGGCCTGAAGGCCTGCTTCAGCTAACCGTCACCCCCTCAGCAACTTGAGCGTCCGGTTTAGTACTTCCGTACCGTCTGTAGTACTTCAGTTATGCGCTTCGCAATGACCAGGGTCAGGTTTCACAAGTACCCCTTGTAATTGCGGTCCGTAAGCCGACTACCGCAACATATAGGAACTCCGCTCAGGCGTCCTTTCCCACCATTCCAGAAAACCCGCGAAAAACCCCATAAAACGTGGAGATTCGCTTTGAGCCGGGGCGTTTTTTCGCTGATATATGCTCGGCATACCGAATCCTCCGCAGCGGGACGGAGTGGAGATTCGCCGAGCCATTTCGCGGGCCAGTTCATCGGCGCGGAGGTTCTGAGGGGCAGAGAACCAGCAACTATGGCCGACTCGCGTGAAGTGATGAATATTCGCCAGGCTTCGCACTACCTGGGAGTGAGTCCGGACACGCTTTACAAGTACGTGGGTGAGCAGAAGATTCCCGCGTTCAAGCTGGGCAACCGCTGGCGCTTCAAGAAATCGAAGCTCGACCAGTGGATGGAAGAGAAGTCGAGCCAGATGGAAGTTGCAACAAGAAAACCCAAGGCGGCCACGAAGGCTGCTGGAACCCAGTAGCAATTGCGCGGGCTGCAATGCCCGCCCAAAACGACGCGGGCAACGGTGCTCGCGCACTACAACGAAGGAACCAAAGGCGGGCACACATGTTTGGAATGGGATCAAAGTCGATCGTAGGTCTGGATGTGGGCTCTTCCAGCATCAAGGCAGTAGAGCTGAAGAAAAAGGGCGGACAGATCGAAGTTGTCCACCTGGGTTTGGAACCGTTGTCTTCCGACATCGTGGTGGATTCGATGATCGTGGATTCGGGCACGGTCTCCAGCCAGATTTCGAAATTATTTGCCGACAACCAGATCAAGACCAAGGCGGTGGCCACGGCGGTCAGCGGCCACTCTGTGATCGTTAAGAAGATCTCACTGCCTTCAATGAGCGACGCGGAATTGGCAGAAACCATCGAAAAGGAAGCCGCGCAGCATATTCCCTTCGATCTCGCCGATGTAAGCCTTGATTATCAGATTCTTTCCGAAGAGGCGGGCAGCCCGCAGATGGATGTTCTTCTTGTTGCCGTGAAGAAGGACAAGATTTTGAACTACACCAACGTACTCTCGATGGCCGGGCGCACGCCCGCTATCGTGGATATCGATGCGCTCGCGCTGCAGAACTGCTACGAGTACAACTACCAACCGGCGCCCGGCCAGGTGGTGGCGCTTTTGAACCTTGGCGCCAGCGTGATGAACATCAATATTGTGAAGGGAACGACACCGCTGTTTCCGCGCGACGTCAGCGTGGGCGGACATCAATATACCGACTCGTTGCAGAAGGAACTCGACCTGAACTTCGAAGATGCCGAGAAGCTGAAGCTGGGTCAGAAGGTGGGAACGGTCAGCGAGGACGCGAAGGGGCCGATTCTGCAGCAGGTGACGGAAATTATCGTGCTGGAAATTCAGAAGACGTTCGACTTCTTCCGCGCCAGCGCCGCGGGCGAGCACATCGAGAAAATTTATCTCGCCGGTGGTTCGGCGAAGGTGCCGGGATTGATGGAAGCTCTGCGGCAGGAATTCTCGATGCCGGTGGAGCTGTTGAATCCGTTCCAGCGCGTGGTGCCGCCGACCGAAGGAATGGGAGCGGAGCTGGTGGAGCAGAATCCGGGCCAGCTAGCAGTGGCAGTGGGCTTGGCCTTGAGGAGCTTTGAATCCCTATGATCAGAATCAACCTGCTGGAAACCGCGAAGGGGAAAAACAAGCGCGGCGGCGTTGCCGCG
>JASHQM010000063.1 GCA_030039165.1 Candidatus Sulfotelmatobacter sp.
ACTCTGGAAAGTCCGTAACATGCACCAGGGGTTCGAGCAGGGATTCTACGCGGGCATGTTCAATACCGCGCTGCAAATGGTCACGGGCGGACGCGGCGTGCGCAACCGCTATCCCGCGCACGCCGGGCACGAGCATATGCGCAAGCTCGCCGAGCTGCCAGCCGATGGAGGCGCCGAAGCGCAACTGCTCGGCCCAGCTAAGGGCGACGGTAAGCTCACTTTCGACAAGCTCACCGATCTCTATCACTCCGGGACGAAGCACGAAGAAGATCAACCCTCGCATTTGGTAATTCACGACACGAACATCTGCAACTCGCGCTGCGTGAAAGAGTACGGCAGCCCGTGCCAGAATTTTTGCCCCGCCAATGTCTACGAAATGGTCGACGACCCGAGCCAACCCAACGGCAAACGCATCAGCCTGAATCCCAGCAATTGCGTTCACTGCAAAACCTGCGATATCGCCGATCCATACCAGATCATCACGTGGGTGCCACCGGAGGGCGGCGGCGGCCCCAATTATGACGGGATGTGACCGCTGCTCGCGGAAGCGGCGGGTGAGAAGGCGCTAAAATAGTGGTTAGTCGTTCATTTGCTGTTAGCCAAACCCTCTGCGTGTTAGCTAACGACTAATAGCCAACGACCAGCGACCGTGCCTCTCCACGACAAATTCGGGCGCGCCATCACCGACCTGCGGATCTCCATCACCGACCGTTGCAACTACAAGTGCGTGTACTGCCGCACGGGCAATGAAGGCGCGCTTTATGGGGATCTTCCCTTTGAGGACTATCTACGCATGGCGCGGGTGCTGGTCGGAATGGGGATTACCAAGATTCGCTTGACCGGCGGCGAGCCGCTGTTGCGTAAGGGAGTGGTCGAGTTTGTGCAGAACTTGGCGAACCTGCGACCGCAGGGGTTAAAGCCCCGTCCAGAGGAGGCGGTGCGCGGCGCTGAAGCGCCGCTGTTCCACGAACAGCTCGACATTGCGCTTACCACCAACGGCCATCTTCTCGCCGATCTTGCGCAACCGCTCAAGGATGCCGGCCTGAGCCGTGTCACCGTCTCCATGGACGCCGTCGATCCCGACCGCTTCACGCGCATTACGCGCGTGCCGGGAGGGTTCGATCACGTGCTTGCCGGCATTCGCGCGGCACGCCGCGCCGGGCTTTGGCCGCTGAAGGTCAATTGCGTGCTCATGCGCGGATTCAACGAAGACCAGGTCATTCCCTTCGGTATGTTCGCGCGCGAGGAAGGCGTGATCGTGCGCTTCATTGAGTTCATGCCGCTCGAGGAAGACCGTGTCTGGTCGCCTTCGACCGTGGTCACTCTCGACGAGATCGTGGCGCGCATGGCCGAGTATCGTCCGCTGGTCGAGATTCCGCACGGGCGATCAGAAACGGCGCGCCGCTACCGGTTCGATGATGGCATTGGCGAGATCGGAATTATCGCTCCGGTCTCACATCCTTTCTGCGGACATTGCAGCCGCATCCGCATCACCAGCGACGGCAAGCTTCGCACCTGTCTGTTTTCTGTTTGGGACCACGACCTTTATGGACAAATGCGTCGTGCGGCGAGCGATGAAGAGCTCGCCGAGTTTATTCGCTCAGTGGTGATGAAGAAAGAAGAGCGGCACCATATCGGAGAGCCAGACTTCGTTCCCGCTTCGCGGACGATGGTACATATTGGGGGATGATGGGCAATCCGAAAAGTCTTTGAGATCGAGGAAGGCGTGAATTCGAAGGAGCGCAAACAAATCTACTGCAGCGTTAGTTAAAACCATGTCTTGCTGCGGTATTCGCGGTAAGCATCGCCAAAAGCGGCTTCGAGAACGCGGGCTTCGCGGCGAGCGCGAAGGATCTGGACAATGACCATTGCCGCAAAGAACGCCCAGAGAGCCGGGCGGCGCACAATCAGAACAAGCCCCGCAATCAATACAGTTCCAAAAACATAAATAGGGTTGCGGATTTTTGCATAGAGGCCGTGCGTGACTAACTGGCGAGCCTGTGCGCTCACCGAAAACGACCTGCCTAGTTGATAGCGGGCGGTGGCGATTCCGCCCAGTCCGATGATCATCAAGGCTGTGCCGATTACGCGCTGGAGATCCCAGGCGCCGGGGTAGAAAACGGTAAACCAAAGTAAAAGCGCAGCAGCAACCACAATCTGCAGAGCGGCAAAAGGGTAGAGCGATCTGTCAGGCATGGAAGTTTTCGAATTGTCTCACGCATCGGAGGTAGGTGGCGCCTCCTCCGGGTAAATGCAGGTTCCTCACCCGGCCTTTGGCCGTGTTCGGAATGACATCGTTCAATATTTGATCATGCAACAATCGACCGTTCAACGTCCGACCATTGAATGTTCGATCATTCAATACTCGATCATTCGACATCCTCGAATCGGGTTTCCGTCGATCAGACGTTTGCTTAAATCAGCCCCTGACGTACGGCGTGAATGAAATCGGTGTAGGCGGGCGTGTTGCCGCCGGCGCGGACCTGGCTGGCGATCTGGCCGCGATGATAGGCCGAGTGCAGCAGCACGTGCGTCAGAATATCGTGGATCGTGCTGCTCCAGGGCTCACCTTTGCTGTTCTTGTAGTTGGCTTGATCGCCGAGTTGCGCGGAGGTAAGCGGGGCGAGGAATTCGTTCCACTGGCTGGCCAGGGCGGAGGTCTGGGCATCGCACTGGTCGAACGTCAAATCCGGCCAGACCGGTAGACTTTGCGGCTGCTTGCGGATGCGCTCAAGCCACAAGCGCTCGGCGGCGAGAATGTGCGCCAGGAGTTGCCGCGAACGCGACATATCTTTCTCATTCGCAATCGGCTTCAGCGCGGCGAGTACTTCCCGATTCGCCCACGCGTCATAGCGGAATTGGCGGCGGAGAGAGTCGAGCAGTTCCATTTGACAGACTCGTGAATGCAAACGGCTGGCGCACGCCGAAGAACGGAGCAGCCCTCTGATTAACACTGTAGCCCCTTGCGGAAAGGCTTGGCAACTTCCTGGCGTCATTCATCGTCCGTTTACATTGCTCCAGTAGACTCCCGTCAGTGAAGCGGTGAGATACTGGTATTGCTGGGCTGTACCGTGTGTTTTTATGCCACGCAAGACAGGCGCATCGAAGAACGCGATTGCAGAAACCGATCTGCATGATGCCGCGGAGGTGCGAACGGGAAAGGACACCGAATCCAGCGGAAAGGCGGGACGAAAGGGAAGCGGCTCGCTGGATCAGCTATCGCAGACGGCGCTCAAGGCGTTTTTGATCGCGCGCGACGCCGCGTTCAACGTGCCCGACCTGCTGCAGAATTCGTCGCGGATGGCGTTTCTGGCGATCAAAGAATGCGAGAAAGAGCTCGATGTTATCGAGCGTTATATTGACGATGGCCTGCCGGAGGCGATCACGCGGGTGAACGAGGCGAAAGCGCGGCAGTTGCTGACCAGCCTGAAATGCACAACAAATCTGGAGCGCATTGGCGACCTGATGATGAGCGTCGCATTGCGGGTGCAATCGCGGACAACGAAAATGGCAGCCGCGGACGTGCGCCAGTTAGTGGAAATGGCGAGGACGCTGCGCGAAATGCTGGATCTGGTTTACCAGGGATTTCTTAACCTCGACGTGGAGTGCGCGCGCAAGGTTCTGCAAATGGATAAAGAGATCGATCGCGTATGCCATGCTCTGTTTCAAAAACACCTGAATGCGCAGAATGCGGAAAATCCTTCGGGATTTGATGTGCTGCTGATGGCACAGGCGCTGGAACGGGCCGGCGACCACACTACGAATCTGGCCGAAGACCTCTATAGCCTGATCGAAGGGCGAAGCCTGCGTCACGCGCCAAAGAAACAGGCAGCGAGTTAGGGAAGGCTGGGGGCTTCCGGCTCTAGCATTTGCCTGTTCGGCCAACTCCTCTACCTGAACATCTTTATTGCTGCGTCTGGCTGCGATGCAGCGCTTTGCCTGGTGTGAGCTTCGGAATGATGAATTCCTGAAGCAGATTGCCGATGGCGTTAGAGGCGATGCCGATCGCGGTGTTGTCGAAGGTGAGAGCGGCGCTGTCGCGGTCGGCGGCGGGATAGTAAAGATTGGAAATGCCACCTGCCGCCAGGCTGCCGAGAATCGCGGAGTAATTCGGCTGCCAGTGTCCGTTGTCGCCTTTGCATATGAAGGACATGGCGATCGCGTAAACGAATCGCGAACGCACGCTTCCGGTCCCTTTGTAGAAATAGCGCGGGTCCTGTTTCAGAATGGAGGGCAAGATAGCGCCGCCGATGAAAGTGGCGCTAACCGTATCCGCATAGTTGGCGGCAAAACGCTTGGAATAACCTTCCATGCCCTGGCCATAGCCGACGAAGTGGTTTTGCCACTGCTCGACTCCCGCGCTGCCGGCGACAATCAAAAAGGTAAAGGGATCGATTACTGTCCTTGAGGCGAGCTGAAACTTCTGCTTTGAGGTAAGCGGTACCGGATGCGGATCGTAGGTGACGTAGAAGTTTGGAATCACCCCGAGAACACGTTGATGTTCCTCGACCTTAATCTGCTCTGCGGCTACGTCCGAACGCGAGAGACCGACCGAGACCTCCGTCGTCGAGGAGGCGACGTCAAGAACGATTGGGGGTACGGAGTCGATCTCTTTCGAATGCAGGGTACCGGAGTAGGTTTTGGGCGCGAAGCCCACGGCCGTGATGGTGAGGTCGAAAACGCCGGGAGCGATGTTGGCGACAAAGAATTGACCAGCGGTGTCGGTAGTGGTTTCCGGGTTTAGAGATTGACCGTTTCTGGTAACGTCGACCTTGGCTCCGGCGACAACCGCCCCACTCTGATCGATGACGGCTCCGCTGATGCAGCCTGAGGGCTCGGTTTCATCGTCGATGAGGGCGGTTTGTGCGGGTGCGGAAGCGGGCGGTATTTGGGGAATCTGCGCTGGACTGGGCGAGACGCAGGCGATCGCAGTAAGGGCAGAGACGAGAAACAGCTTGACCTGAAAAGCCATGAGGCTGGAACTCCGGACACTCCCACGCTGTTGTGATGCCGATTAAATTGTGGGGGATGGTAGAAGTTGTAACCAGATTACTCCAGATTGGTGTCTTTCGTCTTTGGCACGGAAGGGCAGTGGGCAGCTTACCTGCTTCGCGGATCAGCGCACTTCTTGAATTGACAAAACCTTAACGAAGAAAAAACGGGAAAGACAGGCAGGTGCTGGTGATGGGTCGGTCGGTTTTCAAACCGGCGATTTACCGGCCAGCGGATTGCCGCCTGGTGACTTGCTCATACCACAGGCGATGATGGGTTTTCGCCCAGGCCGTGGAAACCTCGCCACGGATGATGGAGGTAAATCCGCCGCGAACCATAGCTGTCCCCATGTAGACGTGGATGATAAAAGCGCCAATGGTGGCCAGCGCGGCGATCACATGTACCGTGACTGAAAGATAGCGTAGCCAACGCAGACTCGAGGGAATGCCCTCGACGAACCAGAGTCCAATGCCCGAAATAAGCAACAGGATGATGCCGTAGAACATCACCCAGAAGAATAGCTTTTGGCCATAGTTAAAGCGGCCTTCGGGGGGAAGGTTCTGATCGTCGTTCTCGATGTAGGACTTGATGGCGGCTTTCCAGCGGCGATCGGCGTCGGTGATGCGCATATCGCGATCCCACATAGCGTACATCCAGAACATCGAGATGGTGAAAGCGACTCCAAACCACGGATGCCAGAAGCGCGCCGTCGGGCCGCCACCGACCAACGCGGCCAGCCAATACATGTAAGGCGACCAGAAGGCCAGACCGGTGATGAGGCAGTAAAAATAAAAGAGGAAGCCAACCCAGTGGTGGATGCGCTCGGCAAGCGAGTAGCGGAGGATGCGCTCGCCGGGTTCGCCGGTGGTTCTCGGCGAGGAAATGACACGTGTGCTCACGGTTTTCCTCCGTCGCCATTTTTCGGGGGATGAATTTCCTTAGGTCCGTAGCGGAAGTAGTGCAGGGTGACGCCGAGTACGCCGAACAGCATGGCGAGATTGCCGATCCACTTCGCCGGACCCTTCCAGAAACGGACGACCCAGGGAATGTGCGGATCTTTGGGCAGGCCTCCATAGGCCTCGGGATCGGTCACATCGTGAAGAACATAAATGACGCCCGTTCCGCCCACGCCCGCAGGATCATAAACGCCAGCTTTTTCGAAACCGAAGTTCTCGCGTAGTTGTTTGGCGCGGGACTCAGCGAGATAGGTCATATCTTCTTTACTGCCGAAGTGGAGGCATCCAGTGGGGCAGGATTTGATGCATGCCGGCTCCAGGCCCTGGCTGACGCGGTCTGAGCATAGCGTGCACTTGAACATCTTCTTTGTTGTGGGATTGAACTTGGGGATATCGAACGGGCAGCCGCTGACGCAGTAACCGCACCCGATACAGTTCTGCTGCTGGAAGTCAACGATTCCGTTGGTGTATTGCACGATTGCGCCATCAGCGGGGCAGGCCATCAGACATCCGGGATCGGCGCAGTGCATGCACTGATCTTTGCGCATGAGCAACTGCAAGGTGCCGTCTTCGCGCTCGTGCTCGTTGAACTTGATCAGGTTCCAATAGTTCCATGCCGTCGAGGGCATGGTCTGGTAGCTGTTATCGAAAGTGGTCTCGGTGAAGGTGTAACCGTTCCATTCGAGGCAGGCGACTTCACAGGCCTTGCAGCCGATGCAGGTCGTGGTGTCGATTAACTTGGCGACCTGGTAGTCGCGCTCGACGTCGGCGCCGGGCGCGGGACCTGGATGGCCGGAAATCTTTTTAATTGCTAACGTCGCCTGACTCATAAGAATTGAGTAATTGAGCGATCCGGCGATTGGGTGATTGAGCAAACCGGGCAATGCCGCGCGGTTAACGGGACGATGCAACCGTTATCAAATCGCTCAATCACACAATTACTCAATCACTCCATCTCCTTAAACTTTCTCCACCTTCACCAAAAATCCCTTGAACTCGGGCGTGTACGCGTTGGGATCGACCACCGTCGGCGTCAGCCGATTCAGAATTGTGCGCGCGTCACGGCCGGCGTCTTCCTGAATACCGCGATAGCCCTGATGAATCGGGATGCCAATCTGATAGGTCTTTTTTCCGTCAATCATCATGGGCTTGATGCGCTTGGTCACGAAGGCTTTCGCAATGTAGTAGCTGCGAATGCTCGAGACTTTTATTTTGTCGTTGCCTTTGATTCCCAGCTCTTGCGCCAGCTCGACCGGAAGCTCGATGAATGGCTCGGGAACCAACTGCACGTTCATGGGATTATTCTTCGTCCAGTAGTGGTAATGCTCGGTGAGACGATACGTGGTGCAGATCACGTTATAACCGTCGTTCGGTCCGGCATACTTGTCGGCCGGCGTTTTCATCTTTTTGACTACGGGATTGTTCGGCTGATTGGGATGGAACAGATTCGCCACCGGACTTTCGATGGGCTCGTAGTGTTCGGGGAAGGGCCCATCGGCAAATGCAGCGAGCGGGCCGAAGATTCTACCCACACCCTCGGGGTTCATGATAAACGGGCCCATGTGATCTTTGGGATTGGAATCCAGCTTGAAATCGGGCACATCATTGCCCACCCAGGATTGCGCGGTTTCATTCCACCAGACCTGCTTGCGCGAGGCATCCCAGGGCTTGCCCGAGGGATCACAGGAGGCGCGGTTGTACATGACGCGGCGGTTGGCCGGCCACGACCAGGCCCAGTTCTGGTAAACGCCCAGCCCCGAGGGATCGGAGGTGTCGCGGCGCGCCATCTGGTTTCCAGCCTCCGTCCATGAGCCGGCATAGAGCCAGTTCCCACAAGCAGTAGTGCCATCGTCTTTCAACCACGCGAAGCCTGGAACCTGCTGGCCCTTCTTGATCGTGACCTGCGTTTTCGGGTCCGTCAGATCGGCAAGCGCCTTGCCATTCAGCTCCTTCGCGACTTCGGCGAGCGGAGGGTGCTGCGGATCCGAGTACGCCCACGTGAGATTCAGGATGGGATCAGGAAACTTGCCGCCCCGCGTCTGATACAGTCCGCGCACCTTCAGAAAGATTTGCGCCAGGATATCCTGATCCAGCCGCGCGTCACCCGGAGGGGGAACGGCGGCATATTTCCATTGCAGCCAGCGCGCTGAGTTGGTCATGGTTCCGTCTTTCTCAGCAAAGCCGGCGCAGGGCAGGCGATAAACTGTGGTCTGGATGGTCTTCATCTCATCGAGCGTGATTCCCGGCGACCTCCAGAATTCGCTGGTTTCGTCGGGATAGATTTCACCGACGACGAGAAAGTCAGCTTTTTTCAGGGCTTCAATATTTTTCTGCGAGTCAGGGCCAATGGCCACGCCGTTCATGCCAAAGGCAAGCAGGCCTTTCACCGACCCGCGGTACATGTTGTCCCAAATCTGGGTCCAGGAATAATTGCGGTCAACCTTGGGCAGATAATCGAAGGCCCACTGATTCTCCTTGGTGGCCGCGTCGCCATACATCGACTTCAGAAGGGAAACCGTGAATTTCGGCGTATTTGACCAGTAGTTGTATGAATCCCATGGATTTGGTTTGGAAGATGTGGGGGTGGTGCGCTTGAGATAAGCGGCCAAGTCGCCGTCGGCGGGCGTCGGCACTTTCAGGTAGCCGGGCAGAATGTCGAACACGCCAGCCAAATCGGTGGCACCCTGAATGTTGGAGTGACCGCGCAACGCGTTGACCCCGCCTCCGGCACGGCCAACATTTCCCAGCAACAATTGCAGCATGGCGGCTGTGCGGATGGTCTGGGTGCCGAAACTGTGCTGCGTCCATCCCACAGCGTAAATGATGGTCGCGACCTTCTTCATGTCGCCATCTTTGCGGATGGAGGTAAACAGCTCAGCGGTCTTGAGAAACTGATCTTTCGAGATGCCGGTGACGCGCTCGACCATCTCCGGCGTATAGCGGGAATACTGCTGCTTCAACAACTGGAACACGCAGCGGGGATGCTGGAGGGTAAGGTCATAGGCGACTTTCGCCGGCAGCGGCGGCAAAGGCTTAGGTGCGCCAGGCGCGGCAGCCGCGGGAGCCGCATGCGACGCGACCACTCCGCCCGAGTCACTTCCGTCTTCGTAGGTCCACGTCGAGCGGTCGTAGGTTTGCGTTGCGTGATCGAAGCCAGAGTACAAACCGTCTTCCGGTAGCTTGAAACCTTCTTTCACAATGAACGCCGCATTGGTGTAGTTGAGGAGATAGTCGTGGGCGATGCGGTTGTTGGCGATGGCGTAATTGATCATGCCGCCGAGAAAGGCAATGTCGGTTCCCGCGCGAATCTGGCAGAACAAATCGGATGTGGCTGCAGTGCGGGTAAAGCGGGGATCCACGACAATCAGCTTGGCGTTGCGGTTGCGTTTGGCTTCAATGACCCACTTGAAACCACAGGGATGGTTCTCGGCGGGATTGCCGCCCATGACCAATGCCAAGTCGGTGTTCTTGATGTCGATCCAGCCATTGGTCATGGCCCCGCGCCCAAATGTTGGTCCCAAACTTGAGACCGTGGGGCCGTGTCAAACACGGGCCTGGTTCTCGATGAACGTCAGGCCCATGCTCCTCATAGTTTTTACGACCAGATAGTTGAATTCGTTGGTGTCGGTACAGCCGCCGATGAAGGCAAGGCTTTCGCAGCGGTTGACGGTGTGCCCCTGCGCATCTTTCTCGATGAAGGTGTCGTCGCGAGTCTTCTTGATGCGCTGCGCGATTTCGTCTAGGGCCTGTGTCCAGGCGATGTCCTCCCACTGCTGCGAGCCCGGGCGCCGCACTTGCGGTTTCAGCAAGCGGCGATCGTTCAGAATGTCCTGATAAAGCGAAGCGCCTTTAGGACAAAGGGTTCCGCGATTGATGGGGTGGTCCGGGTCGCCTTCGACATGAATTACCTGTGGAGTGACGTTCTTGGCTTTATCGCCGATTGTATAAATGAGGACGCCGCAGCTTACGGCGCAATACGGACAAGTCGACCGGGTTTCCGTCGCGCGCGCGATTTTGAGTTCTTTGAGCTGGGCATGGGCGGGAGCGAGATCGAATCCGAGAAGAGAGAATCCCGTGCCGCCAATTACTGCGCCCTTGAGGAAGGTTCTGCGGGAGAGTTCCATTACGCATCCTCCTACAACTGGATCAGCAGTCTTCTGCTCAGCAGTTTTGGGCAAGTGCGAACTAAGTCAACGGCAACCCGATGGTGCAAAACTATAGTCCTGCGGCAGAGCAAGAGTCAATGGCGATTAGACCCTGGGCCAAGCTGCCGCTGTTGCGTGCCGCAGGTGGGAAGACTGATAATCGGCCGGTGTCCAGGAGCCGATGGCAGCAGCGCATTGCACGGGCAGAAGATCTGGCGCGCAAGCACAGTTTCGCAGCCGAGATTCTGAGATTCTACGTCCAGATAGCCCGATTTCAGGAGGGACTCTACCTTTCGCAGCCGGAGCGGCATGCGAATTTCCCGCAATTTCTGGACCTGGTGGCCAACTGTGGGCCGGAGCGGGTAGCTCACTCCGCAACCGGCCTGAGGCGCGGCGCGGAAAAGGATAGGATCGATCTTTTGGATAGAATCTGGCCGTCTGCCGACGATTCGCCTTCCACTCCTGAAGACTTTCTCGCGTTCGCTTATCTGCAACCCTTCGCCGAGTTCGGGCGCGAAAGCTCCGGAGTGCAGGTTGAGGGATACGCTGGCTCGGACTGCCCATGGTGCAACCGCAGACCCGGGCTCGCGGTTCTGCGCCCGCAGGGTGATGGCGGGCAGCGCAACCTGGTTTGCGGATTTTGTCTGGCGGAGTGGCAGTTCCGGCGCGTTGTCTGCCCAGGCTGCGGCGAGGAAAACCACATTAAGCTCCCGGTTTACACCGCGGCTGAGCTTCCTCATATACGGGTGGAGTGCTGCGATAGCTGCAAGACCTACATCAAGTGCATCGACCTGACAAAAACGGGACTTGCCGACCCACTGGTCGACGAGCTGGCCTCGATTCCGCTGGATCTTTGGGCGGAAGAGCGTGGGTACGCCAAACTTCACCTGAATCTGCTGGGAATGTAACTGGGCTTGGGTGACCTTGGTTTTGGCGCGACAAATCCTTCGCCTCTGGGTTTGTAACGATTTGTAATAGTTGATAGGGATGCAACCTTCTTCCTGCGATACTTGATCCCATTGCAGGAAAGCCGTATAAGCTAAACAACAACCCCACAATCCACCCTGCACGATGGAGCGTTCCTAAAATGCAGTCCACGACGCGCTGGTGTAAGTTGCTTCTGCCCCTGCTTGCTTCCAATCTGTGTTTTGGCGCCCAAATGGATCGTATTGCCGGGCCGATCAATTCCAGCCAGATGGTAATTCTGCCCGGGCATGTGAATCCGAAAGCGCAGCCGCAATATGACATCGGACGCGTGGAGGGATCCCTTCCCTTCGGACCTGTCACGCTGAGCATTGCGCCTTCCCCGGCGCAACAGACGGCGCTCGATTTGCTGTTAGAGGAACAACAGGACCGCTCTTCGCCTAACTACCATAAGTGGCTGACACCTGAGCAGTACGCCGGCCGCTTCGGTTTGAGCCAGAACGACGTGAACAAGATTTCGGTGTGGCTGCTATCGCAGGGATTTACGGTGTTGAGCGTCGCGCGTGGGCGCAACTCCATCACGTTCAGCGGCACGGCAGCGCAGATTGAGAGCGCCTTCAAGACGGAAATTCACCGCTATGACGTTAATGGCGAAAAGCACGTTGCCAACTCCACATTGCTTTCGATCCCTGCCGCGCTGAGTGGCGTGGTGACCAGCATTCGCGGATTGACGGATTTCCGGCCGAAGCCGATGTATGTGCGCGCGACCGGCGGTCCGAATGGGCCTCATCCGCGATACACGACGACAATTGAAGGCAGTACAGCATACGTCCTGGCGCCGGGAGATATCGCTACTATCTACGACATTAATGCGCTGTACAATTCGACACCCGCCATCGACGGCACGGGCGAGAAACTGGCTATTGTCGGTGAAACCGACATTTACGCGGCCGATCTCAACGATTTCCGCCAGGGCTTCGGACTCTCAACCTTTACTGCGACGACTACGCCTACGACGGGCGACTGCACGATCAACGGGAGTGGAATAGTCATTCAGCCTTGCGATACGACAAACTTCGATTACGTTCTCGCAAGCACAGACTTTGGCGTGTCGCCGTTCCCAGACGACCTCGTGGAAAGCGATCTCGACCTGGAATGGTCAGGCGCGGTGGCACGGAATGCGCAAATTATGTTCGTGAACTCCCCGGTTAACGACACCTGTACAGCCTGCGGAGTGATTACGGCGCTTACCTACGCCATCGACAACGACGTTGCGCCTGTCATCAGCATGAGCTACGGGCTGTGCGAGGCCGAAAACGAATCTCTGGAGACCGAGCTTCAGCAAGCCAACATGGAAGGCATCACCATCATGAACTCAGCCGGCGACAGCGGTTCTTTTGCCTGCGATACCAGCCCGCCGGGCAGCACGAGCACGTCGACGCCGAATCCCCCGTATCAGGGGGCAGAGCTTGGCTTAGGTGTGAATTATCCGGCCAGTAGCCCCGAGGTGACAGGAGTGGGAGGAACAGCGATTCCGCTGGCAGAGTTTTCAGGCACCTACTGGAATGCGAGCAATGGCAGCGATGGAGGGTCTGCAACTACGAACCTCGCCGGTACGGAGATCTTCTGGAACGATGATGAAGCGTTCGCGCAGGGCTGTGAGGAGGGCGATTTTAGCAGCAGCTTCTGCCAGTCTGGCGGCTCCCCAGCGGTGACGGGCTGGGCGGATATTACCAGCGCGCAGGCCGCGCAGGAAGACATTTGGATCTCGCAGGGGGGCGGGGGTGTGAGCAACTGCTTTAACGAGACGGTGGATGGCATTTGCGAGTCCGGATTGGCGAAGCCCTCGTACCAGTCCTCGATATCGATTCCGAACTTAACTAGCCCACAGAGTACATACCGGTTTGTGCCTGACGTCTCCATGCTGGCTTCGCCCAATTTCCCCGGCTACATTATCTGCACTCCGCTGTACGCGCTGAATGGCAGCGGCACGGATACGACGAGCAGTTGCGCGGGCGGCATCTCCTCTGCTGTTGACACGAATTTTTCGCTGGAGGGCGGAACGTCGGTCGCGTCGCCCGTGTTTGCGGGAATCGTAGCTCTGCTGAATCAGTTCCTGGGCAGCTCAGGCCAGGGAAACATCAATCCGACTCTTTATGAACTCGCAGCCAAGCCGAACTCGGTTTTCCACCACATCACGAGCGGAGACAGCGACGTATATTGCCAGGCGAACACTCCTGCGGGGCAGCCCGCGGACGTGATCTGCCCATCTGGCGCAGTGGCGGGATTTGAGGCATCAAATGCAGACGCGACCACGGGTTACAACCTGGTTGCGGGACTGGGATCGGTCGACGCCGATCATCTTGCTCTGGCTCTGGGGCCGGCGGATTTCGGATTGTCTGCCACCACTTTGAATCCCACACCGGTGGTGGCGGGAGAGCAGACCAGCTCGGTTTTAACCATCAGTTCGATCAGCGGTTCGACAGGAACGGTGGTGAATTTCAGCGCGAAGAGTTGCGTGGGTTTGCCGACGGGGGCCACGTGCAGCTTCAGCAACCCGAGCGTTACGTTTGACGGCTCCTGTACACTTTCACCCCCGACTTGCCCAACGACCACGGTCACGATTGCCACATTGCCCAATATGGCTGCCACCGCGGCCGCTGAGAATATTACGATCAGCGCCATCAACTATCCGCAGACCACGGCCTCGGTGAGCCTGAACGTCAGCCCAACCACCGAGAAGTTCTCCCTGACCTCTACCAATGGGGCGACTTTCCCAGTGCAAGTGGGAGGCAGCGCGCAAATTCAAATTGCGGTCAACAGTACGAGCTCGCCGAGTTTTATTACTGGTAGCGGTGCAGGAGCGACCACGGCAGCGCCGCTTACGTATACGTGTACCGGAAGTCCGAACCTGGCGACAGCGGAAATTTCCTGTACGCTGCCGAATAATGGCCAGCCGACAAACGCGGCCTCCGTCACGGTAAGCCTGGTGACAACAGCCCAGACTACGCAACTGCAGCGGCCATTCCAGCAGAAAGGTATTTTCTATGCCTTGCTGTTGCCGGGCTTGTTCGGGATTGTTTTCGTAGCGGGTTCGCGCAGACGTGGCCTCCGTTTGCTCAGCGTGATTGTGGTTCTCGGTTGCTGCACCGCCGGGTTGGGCGCGTGCGGGGGTGGGGGCAACAGCGGCGGCGGAGGGATCTCGAATCCCGGAACACCGGCGGGACAGTATGTTGTGACCATTAACGCCACCACGGGTGGCGCAGCGCCGTTGACGAGTTCTACTCAGATCACGCTTAGCGTATCGCAGTAAGAGGTTTGAAGCATGGAAGGACAGGGTTTATCGCAGCGCTGAAAGGGGTGCGCTACGGGAAACGAGTTTTTCGGCAGCTGTAAAGCAGAGGCCTGACGCCTGAACCGATCTCGCAGCCATGTCCTACTGTGCAAAAGAGGGCTTGCTTTCCCCCTTGCGCGGTTGCGCCGGTACGAGTACGATTAAATGGTTCTCATTGGCCTCGTTCCCGCGAGAGCTTCTGCGCCTGCCGTTCCCGTCGGGCGCCATGGATTCCGATAACGGATAACCGATACGCAAGAATTGAGATTCTGGTTTGTCAGTGACGCTGCAGCAGGTAGCGATCGAGCGAGTGTTCACGACCGCATCCAGCCGCCTGCACCAGAGCAAACGCCTGGAAGTGTAGCGCTGAACGCGCTCGCGTGAAGGTTCGGTTGATTTCCGCGCGTGAACCGGGAAGTATCCATTACGAGAAAAATGGGTGCGTGCCAACGCCGCAAGGGGCTGCGGCAACAAATGGGGAACAGCAAACCATTGAGTCTCAACATTTCCTGTACTGGGCCAAGACAAGAAAAGTAGGCCCAACAGCATTGAGAGGACTATGAACGCAGGACCAGGAAGAACGTCCGGAGGTGGAGGAAGGCGTCGTCGGCGTGGACGCCGTCACAACAATCCGCGCGGCCGTCATGGCGGGGTTCAGGCACGCCACAATCAGGATGGCATTTATACGGCGCCCATGGACCACAGCTATCGCGCTGTGTTATCGGGCAACGGAAACGGGCAGGGGCGGCGTGGAGGGCGCACAGGATTTGGCGGGCCATTGGGGGCTGGAGAGCCGGAGCCGTTGCCATTGCGCGAAGATTCCAACCCCCGGATTTTTGCTTTTGTCGACGACTTGTTTTTCCAGGCGAAGATCCAGGAGACGGCGCGCAAGCTGAACGTGAAGGTGGAGTTCACGAAGAGCGACAAAGATCTCGCCGAGCGCATGGAGCAGAATGGCGAAGAGAAGCCGTCGCTGATCATATTCGATCTCAACAACGTAAACGCGAAGCCGCTGACCTTGATCCCGCGGCTGAAATCGAAGCTGAAAAAAGGAACGTCCATTATCGGATTCCTGTCGCACGTGCAGGGAGATTTGAAGCAGAAGGCGCATGAAGTGGGCTGCGATATGGTGCTGCCGCGCTCGGCGTTCTCGCAAAATCTGCCGCAATTGCTGAAAAGGCATGGGACGCCGGAAGAGGGAACCTCGGCGGTGCAGTAGCGATTCAGCGGCCGAACATGGTTGTCAGCGCGTCCCCAGAATCTGTCCCCTAGCCTGGCGGCCAACTCAGATGGCGGCCACCCAGTAAATGAACATGCAAATGGAAGACCGACTGGCCTGCTCCCGGGCCTACGTTCAGTACGGTCCGGTAGCCGTTCTCGATTTTACGTTCGCGGGCGATCTTTGCCGCGACAAGATGGCAGCGGCCGATTAGTTCTGCGTCGCCTGCCTCAGCCTCTTTCAGATCCGCAAAATGCCGCTTTGGAATCACGAGAACGTGCGTGGGAGCCTTGGGATCGATGTCTTCAAAGGCGTACACGTGCTCGTCTTCGTACACTCTCCGGGAGGGAATCTCGTGGCGCATAATGCGACAGAAGAGACAACTTGTGGTGGGGTCAGTCATCGTGCAGTCACCTGGCCGAACGATAACACCAGTGGTAGATGAGAATCCACTGCAAGCTCGCCACTGAGATATGCATTTTTCTTCGCGCCGTGATCTTACTTAGTCCAGTCGGACCAAGAAAACCGCCCCTTCGGGAGTCTTAGTTTCGGCGACGAGTTGCTGAGCGCGGGAGCGTTGGTCATCGAGCACGCGCACGCGCACCCACCAGTCCCCTGTGGGACTGGGAAAGCTGAGTACCTTGGCCGTGCGATAACGGTGTTCCAAGCGGCTTGCGAGTTTAGTGGCTTCGTGTTCACTGCGAAAACCGCCGATCTGGACCGCCCATTTTCCACCTATGTCCAATGGCGCGGGGGTCCGCATCACTTCAATTTTGACTTCGGCGGTACCGGGCAAGTAAACGTCGAGCCTGCGGGCGGCAGCTAAGGAGAGATCGAGGATGCGTCCGGGGATGAACGGGCCGCGATCGGTAATGCGAACCAGCGCGGTATGGCCGGTTTTCAGATTGGTCACGCGCACGATCGAACCGAGCGGCAGGGTGCGATGGGCCGCGGTCATGGCGTGCATGTTGTAGACTTCGCCGTTTGCTCCAACACGGTTGTGGTAGGGCGGTCCGTACCAGCTGGCGAGGCCGGTTTGAGTTGTCAGCGGTGTAGTTCCAGCGGGAATGGCGGGTTCGGCCAGGTTGGGGGAGTATCCTTCTTTCAATTTTTCATGATCATTCGGGGAAATGTCTTCGGCAGGGACAGGTTCAGCAGAGGAAGCTGCGGGCGGAGGGGGAGGCACGTTGACATGCGCCTGCCTGGAGTGGCCGCATCCCCCGAGCAGCAGGATCGCGAGCACCGGAATCAGGATTGCGAGGTTTGAGAGGCAGAGCGATCGGCTGGAGTTCACTTGCGCGGTGGGGTCTGCTGCTCCATGTAGTCGGCGAATTCGTTTAACTTTGTGCTGGCGATGCGCAAGGCCTTGGTCGAGTGCTGGCGGACGGCGGGAACGACCTCGTCGTTGAGATACTTGATGAATTCGGGAATCTCTTTTTCGAGGCGCTCGGCGGCTTCGGCGACGGTCTTGCTGACGCGCGCCGAGGCGTCTTCGACCTTGCGGTTGAAGTCGTTCATAACGCTCCTTGCTGGTTGTGGGCGTGAATGGACTCACGCGCGGATTGCGGATGCCAGGCAACGGTATTATTTCGTGGTTTGGAGCAAGGGTCAAATCGAGGGGATATAGTCGAGCAATGCCGTGAAGTTGCCGGCGGTGCTTTCCTCCCTGATAAGGTAAGAACATTCCAAAAAGCGATTCCAAGTTGTGTTTAACAATTCCCAGGAAAATGGTCGAGCCGGACAGCGTTGCAAGGTGAACAAGCACTTAATCATCGCCGGTCACATCATCGGCGCTTCGCTATACCAGTTTCGCTCTCAATTGCTCGCCTGGTATGAGGCCCGTGCCCGCGAACTCCCCTGGCGCAAGAACCGCGATCCGTATCGTGTGTGGCTTTCTGAGATCATGTTGCAGCAGACGCGCGTGGCGGCGGTGGTCGAACATTATCACGAGTTCCAGCGACGTTTTCCCGATGTGAAGAAGCTGTCCGCGGCGCGCGAGGCCAGCGTGCTGGCGGCGTGGAGCGGGCTGGGATACTACCGGCGTGCGCGTATGTTGCATGCGGCCGCAAGAATCGTTGCGCAGAAACATGGCGGAAAATTCCCTCGGACCGCACAAGAACTTCGGATGCTGCCTGGAATTGGAAGATACACCGCAGCGGCAATCGCCAGCATCGCGTTCGGCGAGCCGGTTGCCGTGGTCGATGGCAACGTGGAACGCGTGATTCAGCGGATTACAGGAAATCCACTCAGAGGAGAGAAACTGTGGACCGAGGCCAATGGCTGGCTTGATCGGCAGCGGCCCGGCGACTTTAATCAGGCGATGATGGAGCTGGGCGCGGTAGTCTGCACGCCGCGCGCACCGGCGTGTTTGACGTGCCCGGTTGTGCACTTGTGCGCGACGCGCGGAGAGCTGGCAACAGGGAAGAAAGCGGCGCCGCGGAAAAAACGCGAAGCGCATTACGCTCTGAATTACCGGACAAACGGTCGCGGGTGCGAAGTTTTTCTGAAGCGAAGGTCGATCCAGTCTTCGCTAATGGCGGGCATGTGGGAGTTGCCGGAAATTGACGATCTTTCGCAAGTGAGGAGCGGCGGCAATGCTGAGCCTTGCCTGACTGTACGGCATTCGATCACCGTGACCGACTACACGGTAAGAGTATGGCGTACCAGCGCTCCACGATCGAAGGGAAAGTGGATTCCAGTCGAGGGCCTGAACAACATGGCGCTCACGGGACTGGCGAGAAAAATCCTGCGAAAAGCAGGTGTTATTCCGTAGGTGAGGCCGCAGGGCACTAATGCGTTCTCTCGGCCGCTTCTTCGATCTCTTCGGCCACACTCTTCATCTCCTCGAGTTTTCCTGCGCGTCGCAGCTCAGGGAACCACCGCGCCCAAAGCGCAATCACAATCAGGGTTCCGAAACCGCCCAGCAGAACGGCAGGAACGGTGCCGAACCATTGTGCGGTTACCCCAGACTCGAATTGGCCGAGTTCGTTGGAGGTTCCGATAAACACCATGTCGACGGCCATAACGCGGCCACGCATTTCGTCGGGGGTGCGCAACTGCACCAGGGTGGCGCGGATGATCACGCTGACCATGTCGGCTGCGCCCAGGCAGATGAGCGCGATCAGCGAAAGAATAAGGCTGCGGGAAACGCCGAAGAGAATTGTACAGATGCCGAAGCCGGTGACCGACCACAGCAGCGTCGGCCCCGAGCGGCGGCGAATTGGGCGATGCGCTACGGCAACGGCCATAAAAGCCGCTCCAATGCCGGGGGCGGTGCGAAGCAATCCCAGGCCCCAGGGACCGGTATGCAAAATGTCGCGGGCGTAGACCGGAAGCAGAGCCACGGCTCCGCCCAGCAGCACCGCGAAAAGATCGAGCGAAATCGCGCCCAGGATCAGTTTCTCCCGCCAGATGTAAGTAAGGCCCGCAACGATGGTCCTGAACGATATCGGCTCGCGGCGGTGCGCCTGCGGCCGGGTTCTGATACGAAATATAGAGCCAAGAGCGCACAAAGCGGTGAACATAGCGAGGGCGTAAACGGCCGATGGGCCGTGAAAAAGCGCGTAGAAAATTCCACCGATCGAAGGGCCGAGGATCGTGGCGGCCTGAAAAGTGGTGGCATTCCACGCCACGGCATTGGCGAAATGCTCATCGGGAACAAGTTGCGGAAGGATGGAGCGGCTTGCCGTGCCATTGAACGATCGCACGGCTCCGAGAAGAACGAGCACAACATAAATCACCTTCACCGAGTTGGTTCCGCGCTCGGCGATGATGAGCAAGAGTGCGGAGCAGAGGGCATATCCGGCGTAGCATGCGCCCAGAACTTTGCGGCGGTCGAAGCGGTCGGAAGCGTGGCCGGAGACCAGAAATAGAAGAATGCCGGGAAGAAACTGTGCCAATCCGACCAGACCGAGATCGAGGGCGCGCTTGGTAATGTCGTAGACCTGCCATCCCACGGCAACGGCCTGCATTTCGACGGCGGCTACGATGAGGAAGCGCGCAATCTGGAAAAGGACGAAGGCCGGGTGGGTGAAGGCAACGCGTCCGGCGGTTTCACGGGCAGGGGTGGGCATGAGAGTCTAATGTGCCACAGATGCTGAGAGTGTGGATACGGCAGGCGAGCCAAAGCGCCGCACAGGCTGCGCTGGTTATAATCCGGCTTAGCTGAAAGCTGACGACTGAAAGCCCCTTCATGCGCTTTGAACTTTTTGTCGCTCGCCGTTACCTGCGCGCCAAGCGCAGGCAAGCGTTTATCGGGGTTATTACGGCCATCTCTATTGCGGGAGTGGCCGCCGGCGTGACCTCGCTGATTGTTGCGCTCGCCATCAATAATGGATTTCGCCAGGATTTGCAGGAGCGGCTGATCGGTTCGACCTCGCACATCAGTCTTTTGCGCATTGCCGACGACGGAATCAAAGACTGGCAGCCACTGCTTGCGCGGCTTGCCAAAGAACCTCACGTGGTTGCGGATGCGCCGGCAATTTTTGAGCAGGTGCTGATTTCGCGCGGACCACGGGCGCGCGGAGCGGTGCTCAAGGGCATGATCCCGGCGGATGAGCGCAAGATCGGCGATCTGCTGAACACCATCAGCGAAGGCTCGGCGGCGGCGCTGGAGGAAACAGCCCAACCTCCGGCGCAAGGCACACCCGAGTCGGGCACCAGCAATACTTCTTCGGAATCGCCTGATTCCCTCGCCCGTGTGCACGCGCGGATAGCGGCCATGCCGCCCATTATTTTGGGTAAAGACATGGCCGATAATCTGGGAGCCACGGTTGGTTCGGTTGTGCTGGTGACCAGCCCGCAAGGAGAGCTCACACCCTTTGGCATGGTTCCGAAATACGCGCGCTTCCGCGTAGCGGGAATCTTCAACTCTGGTTTTTTCGATTACGACTCGTCGTGGGCATTTACGCGCTTGTCGGACGCGCAGCGACTGTTCGGCCTGGGAGATCTGATTTCGGTCATTGAGTTCAAGATCGACGATATTTACAAGGCGGACCAGGTTTCGCGCGAACTGGAAGAGGCCGCGGGCAAGGGTTTCATGACCACGAACTGGATGGAGCAGAACAAAGCTCTGTTTCATGCCCTGCGGCTGGAACGGTTGGTGACGTTTATCACCATCGGATTGATTGTGTTCGTGGCCGCGTTGAACATTCTGATTTCCCTGATCATGATGGTCATGGAAAAAACCAAAGACATCGCGGTCCTGATGTCAATGGGCACGCGCAGTTCGCAGATACGGAATATTTTCATGGCGCAGGGAGTGCTGATCGGAGTGATCGGAACGGCGATCGGGCTGCTGCTGGGATTTGCCATTTCGTACGCCGGCGGGCGCTACCACATCATATCGCTATCTCCTGAGGTGTATTCGATCGATTACGTGCCTTTCGCGCCGCGGCTGATCGACGGAGTATTGGTAGCCCTGGTCGCCGTGGGAGTCTCTTTCGTGGCGACACTATATCCCTCGTGGTCTGCGGGAAGGACGCTGCCGGCGGAAGCCCTGCGCTACGAGTGAGTCGCCGGTTTCCGGGTTTTGCGGCGGAACAAGGGTGGCATTCGCTGTTCCTCGCGCCTGCCGGACGTTCCAACCGCCAGAAGAACGCCAACTGCAGCTTGTTCGGGAAACCTAGCGGATAACGCTTTTCCTGTCCACATAGGCTATTTTTGGTGTATCTTGCTGGTTCTTTTCCCAGGAATTACTCGTTTAACGCAGCGTTTTACCCTCGGGGCAGGCTTCTTGAGTTTCGCAGCGGAGAGAATCTTGCGGAGTGTAGCCGCGGTTTTGGTGGCCATTGGGACCGCGAGGTGTGCCTGGGCGAAACCTGTGCCTCAGGGATCGACGACGGTGAGCCACACGCGCCCTTCGCCGTCGAGGGCAGGGCAAACTGGAGCAACACCTCAGAATACGGCCGCTGCGCAGAGTTCGGCGCCTGCCCCAGCGTCGGGCCCAACTCCTCAAAGCGCAGCTGCTGCAAGCGCCAATCAGAATCCGCAACAGGCGGTCCAATTCTCGAATTCGCCAGGTGCGCAGCCGGCAGTTCGTCTGGCACCGAAGCCGACGATTGCGCCACCCTCGTTGACGATTCCACGCCTGAGCCACGCGCCGGTTCTGGAAGACTTCCTCGGTATGAAACCCCAGGGCGAAATTGCCCAGCAAATGGCGCAGGTAACCGGCTTCGTGCAACGAGCCCCGCACAATGGAGAAAACGTCTCGGAACCGACGTTCGCCTACCTCGGTTACGACCAGAAAAATCTGTATGTGGTCTTCGTTTGTTTTGACGACCCGAAAAAAGTACGCGCGCGCATGTCAGTGCGGGAAGACATTTACGACGACGACCAGGTCGAGATAATTCTCGATACTTTTCATGACCGGCGGCGGGCGTATGCCTTCCAAACCACACCCTTGGGAGTGCAGTGGGATGCGATCTGGACAGAAGCGGCGCGCTCGGAAGTCGGAGGGAATTTCGATACCTCGTTCGACACGGTGTGGAGTTCACGCGGCAAAATCACCAAACGGGGCTTTGTCGTGTGGATAGCGATTCCGTTCAAAAGCCTGCGCTTTCCCGCGAAGAAAGTGCAGGAGTGGGGAATCATTCTCTACCGCGGCATTTACCGCAACAGCGAAGATTCGTTCTGGCCCTGGATTAACCGCAAAGTTGAAGGCCGCCTGGGGCAAGCGGCGACGCTGTATGGGTTGGAAGGAATTTCGCCGGGACGCGATATCGAGCTGATCCCATACGGCATCATGCAGGGCTATCGCGCTCTCGATGAGCGCGACCCGTACAACCCATTTTTTCAGAGTGCGACGGCTAAGGGGCAGACCGGCCTGGACGCAAAGTACGTGATTCATGATCATTTCGTTCTGGATATGACGGCAAATCCGGACTTCAGCCAAGTCGAGTCGGAAGATCCGCAGATTACGGTAAACCAACGATTCGAGGTCTACTTCCCCGAGAAGCGGCCTTTCTTTTTGGAGAATGAAGACTACTTTCGCACGCCCTTCGATCTTTTCTTCACCCGAAACATCCAGGACCCTTCGGCGGGAATCCGGTTGACGGGCAAGGAGGGTCCGTACGCGGTCGGGGTGATTTCAACCGATGACCGGGCACCGGGCCTTGCCGTGCCGCAGGTGTGTCCGCCGACATCATTGGTGTGCGCCGACAATTTGTATGCTATTCGGTCCTATTTCACCATCGCGCGATTGAGCCGAGACATTTTCAAGCAGTCGAGCGTGGGCATGATTTATTCCGACTGGGAGTGTCCGACCACAGGGGAGTTCAATCGAGTAGGCGGGGGCGACGCGCGCTTCAAGTTCGGGCAAACCTGGACGCTAGAGGGTCAGGCGGCGACGAGCTCGAGCAATCTTCAGGGTTTGAACGCATATCTTTCACCGACCGGCAATGTGCAAACTACCTGCGAAGATAACCAGTTTCCGTTCAGTTCGGGCAATTTTGGCAATGGGAATTACTACGCCGGCCCGGCAGACCGCATCGACCTTCGGCGCAGCGGGTTGCGTTTGACATACAGCGGTTCCTATCAGGATGTGAGCCCCGGCTTTGTCACCGTCCCGGGATTCGTGAATCGGGTGGACATCCGTGACAGCGAGCAGCATGTCTGGTATTTTTTTCGTCCCAAGAAAAGTTGGGTTACCGCGTGGGGACCAGCGTTATACGGCCACAACGTCTGGGACCACGAGGGAACTCGGCTGGATACCGACTACGAGCCCTACCTGAACATCACAGGCCGAGGCCACACGCTGATTCAGTTTGTTCCTTACGAAGAAATGCACGAGCGTTTGCGGCCGCAGGATTTTTACTTTATTGGTTTGCCGGGAGTGTCGAAAAATCAGGACTACCACGAACACCGCAGCGGAGCGAAGTTCCAGACCGGCTACTTCTCCAAAGTCACGCTTGGCGCCAGTTATTTCTGGGGGGATGGGGGCAACTACGTTCCCTCCACTATCTTGCCTACGCAGTCCCTTTTGTCCCGGCTGAACACGGGTTCAGGGACGCTCACCTTTCGTCCTACGAAGCCGTTGAAGATCGAAAATACCTATCTTTTCGAGCGGCTTCGGGCCAGAGATACGGAGTATCTAGCGAGCCTTTCGCAGTTGCCCGCCGGAAGCACTTTGGGAAAAGGAATCTTCAACAACCACATCGTGCGCAGCAAGTGGAACTGGCAGTTTACTCCGCAGCTTTCGGTCCGCATGATTCTGCAGTACAACTCCGTTCTCGCAAACACTCCGGGCAATACGTTCTATCCGTACACATACCTGCCCACAGAAAAGGAGTTCAACGCGGATTTCCTGGTTACCTATCTTGTGCATCCGGGGACAGCCATTTATGTGGGCTACAACAGCGATCTGCAGAACCTGGATCACGAATTTACTCCCGGCCCGGAGGGGCCGGCGGGACTTTACACTGCGAAGGGATACATGAACGATAGCCGGCAGATATTTGTGAAGGTGTCATACTTGTTCCGGTTTTGAAGATCAGGCTGCCAGCTTTCGGCCATCAGCTGATGTCTGACCGCTGGGTTTGCTGAATCTCGCGTCAATCCTATAGAATCTAAAGGTTCGTCGAGGTTCAGATCCCTATGAAGGCAGCCATTCATCCCACTTATAACGAAGTACGTGTGCACTGCGCCTGCGGCAACACATTTATGACCCGCTCCACTCACAAAGGAGACATTTCAGTGGAAATCTGCTCGGCCTGCCATCCGTTCTTTACCGGCAAGCAGAAGCTGGTCGATACCGCCGGCCGCGTGGAGCGCTTCCGCCGGAAGTATGCGAAGGCAGAAACGGCGAAGAAGTAAGCCATTTAATTGATACACCTTCGCTGCTGATCAATAGCCCTCTTAGCCCGGCTTCGGGTTTTTTGTCTAGGAAGACACTTGATTGCCGAGGGATCTGTTTTTCCCGCGAAAGATCAGCCATCCCACCACTAATCCCAGCGCAATCGGGAGCAGCCCATACCAAGCCGTTTGCGCCGCGAGGTATCGCGCGAACCAGAATTCCCGTTCCACGCGCGGAAAGCCGGCCGGAGAATGATCTGCCAGCCAGGTCAGTATCCTGGTGAGCATTGACATCAAAATCTCCACTGCGTCAAACACGAACGTCCATATACCCCAGTGCAGTAGATACGCTGCGATGACCGGGCCGGCAAATCTTCGAACCAGCGGTTTGATGACGTCCATAGTCGACGCTTCCGTAACGCACCTTGGCTTTTTCAGGCTGACTTCGGTGTTTCGGTGGAATACAGCCAGCGCGCAATTAGATAGGCAACAATCAGATAAATAGCAGCTTTTATCACCGCATCCAGCAGTGAGTAAGTCATGGATAAGTGATGCGCCGCCAGCGCTGGGTTATGTCGAGCCTGGGCATCGTAGGAAATTTGTGCGACAGTTGCCGCAATCAGCGCGGTCAAAGCGTCTGCGACCAGCACCGCCACAAGAATTGCCCCAATATACTCTGTCAGCAAGATCTTTCGAATCATGCGCATCGAATCCTCCAATCCGCCCGATTGTCGCACACTGGAAATCGGCACAAAACAAGTAAAATACGATCGTGCGCAAGCTCTGGGACAATCCGACCGGCTTAGGGCAGGTTTCCGCCCGCGAATCACTACGGCCAGTTCCAGAAAACCTTGTCATCGGTGACATCGCCATTTCCCCGGCTACTGTACTCGCTCCAATGGCCGGGGTCACCGATACGGTTTTTCGCCGGTTCATTCGCAATCTCGGCGGTTGCGGGCTGATCATGACTGAATTCACGTCGGCGGATGGCGTGCTCCGGAAAAAAGATCAGAAGGCCAAGCGATATCTGCATTTCTACGAAGATGAACACCCGATCTCGGCGCAGCTATTCGGCAGCAATCCGCAGGTGATGGCCGAAGCGGCCCACGTGGTAGAAGATCTTGGCTTCGATCTCGTCGATTTGAATTTGGGCTGTCCGGCGAAAAAAGTTGTGAAGTGCAACGGAGGCTCCGGCTTGCTGCGCGATCTGCCGGCCATTGGGCGGATTTTTGAAGCTGTGCGATCGGCGGTAAAGATTCCCTTCACGGTGAAATTTCGAACTGGGTGGAACGACGAAGAGATCGTCTGCGTGGAGTTGGCACGTATGGCCGAATCTTGTGGTCTGGCCGCCGTCGCTCTGCACGCTCGCACGCGCGAGCAGGGCTATAGCGGCAACGCCCGCTGGGAGTGGATCGCAGCAATCAAAGATGCGGTGAAGATTCCTGTGATTGGCAACGGCGACATCCGCACGCCCCGGGATGCATGTGCCATGGTGACGCAGACCGGCTGCGACGCGGTCATGATTGGAAGGACGGCGCCGTCGAATCCGTGGATTTTCCGGCAGATTCAGCAATATTGCACCGCCGGCGAGTACGATGAACCCACCGAGGCTGACCGGTACCACATGATCCGCACGTATTTCCAGATGCTGATCGAGGAAGAGCTGCCTGACGCGATTGGCAAGATGAAGCAGTTTGCCTCGTGGTTCACGCACGGCGTGCCCGGCGGGGCACACTTGCGGAAAGAGATTTACGAATCCAACAGCGACGTGGAAGTTCTCGCGAGGGTGGAAGAATTTTTCGAATCAAGATTGCGCGGCCACGGATCCAGCCTGGGTGAAATGGGAGGGTCTCTTGTCCGTAATACCTAGAGCATAGAAGAAAACTCCACGGCACGATTCATGCCGTGGAGTGAGGGCAGTTCAGTTGCCTCAGATCACCGCTATGGCAATGCGTACTCCCGGATGCCTGAGGTCAAACAGGAAATATCCGCCGTCGACGAAGTCAATGTAGCAGTTGTCGTTGTATGACCAACCGTGCGGCCAGGTGTCCACGATCTCAAAATTATAGCCGCCGTAGGCGAAGTGCGGACGGCCACCCACGATTGTGATGTGCTTGATCGCAAAATGATGATCGTGCCCAAAGTGCGCGCGGAAGTGCTCATCGTCGATGCGCTTCACCTCGCGCCGCTCATGTTCATCGTGGTGTTCTTCCTGCCGGGCATCATGTTCATCCCGATGTTCATCCTGGGCAAAGGCGCCAAGTGCGCCGCCCAGCAGAAAAGCGCCGCACACCGCAGCTACTGCTAGTAATCGCTTCATAGTTGAGCCTCTCTGGTTTGGTTTCGGAGTATGAAATGCCTCAGCGCGCCGGTTACCAGCGCGAGCAATGAAGATGCGATGAACCGGCCTAATGTTGCCGGTAAATTCTATGCAGGGGGACTTCTATACGGCTGAAAAGACTTGTCATTCAGGGTCGTTTCGCTGACATTTTTCCCAGATCGTCTTTTTCCACATAGGCCCATGGCGTGACAGCGTCGTGAGTGAAAACGGTGAGCCATTTTTCAGGCAAGGCGCGGGCGTAATACTGCTTCTTGCTCTCGATGGTTTGCAGTGGATAAAGATCAAACGACATTCCCCAGGTCAGATCAATGTGCGCGGTAGTGGGGATCAAGTCGGAGATGTAGCATGCGATACAAGGATGTGCGTTAAGCAGATGATTTCGGTGCGCGCCAGACGCGCGATTTTTCTCCTCGCGCGATGCGCTTGGAGTTCGCGCGGCGCGTACGCGTCCTTCGTCGCCGAAAGAAGGCTCCTCAGGATGACAACCGTTGATGATTACTCCCATCATGCTCGCGGTGTGGCCGGGGAAAGCTCTTACGGAAATACCGGGAACGATTTCTTCGCCGCCTCTGAGCAGGGTCATCTGTCCGCTGGCAACCAATGGATCGTAATTTTCCGGAATATAGCTGATGGCATCGCGTTCGCTGGGGTTGCGGGCGTACTGCCACTCGCCTTCGGGAGCGAAGTATTTGGCGCGTGGAAAAGTTGGAACGATTTTGCCATTCTCGGCGCGCACTGTGTTCCATCCGCAGTGATCGAAGTGTAGATGGGAATTGATGACGATATCGATATGTTCGGGGCGAATGCCACCGGCAGCAAGGTTCGCCAGCAGTTTGGCGGGTTGGCCGTAAAACTTGATCATGCGCTCGGAAAGCTTATTGCCCATGCCGGTTTCGACGAGCACCGTTTGTTTGCCAGTTCGGACCAGCAGGGAATTGAGTCCGGCTGTGCAGTGATTCTTTTCGTCAGCCACCATCTTGCGCGACCACATGACTTTAGGCACGACGCCGAAAAATGCGCCGCCGTCGAGAGGATAGGTTCCGTCGGAAAAAATGCTGAGTTCGAAGTCGCCGAGCTTGAGACTTTCCATGCCGTTTAGTGTGCCATAGAAAGAATTCGCCACGGATGATCACGAATTTTCGCGGATCAAGTTCTCGTATCCGTGACACTCCGTGCGTATCCGTGGTAGAAGGCTTTTTACTTTCTCGCTTTCGCCATCTCTTTTTCCCCTACGCGCTTGCTTACCTCGAACTTCATCTTGCCGGCTTTCTTATCGGCGTCGATGATGACGTGGTCGCCATGCAGGATTTCGCCGTCAAGAATCTTAATTGCGAGAGGGTCCTGAATCAGCTTCTGAATCGCGCGCTTCAGCGGGCGCGCTCCGAAGTTAGGATCATAACCCTGCGTGAAGAGCAGATCTTTCGCGGCATCGGTCAGCTCGATGGAAATTTTTCTTTCAGCCAACAGGCGCCGCACATCTTCCAGGCGAAGCTCGATAATTTTGACCAACTGCTCTTTGCCCAGCGGGCGGAAAACGATGATGTCATCTACGCGATTCAGGAACTCGGGCCGGAAATGTCCGTGCAGCGCCTCCGTGACCTGCTCGCTGGCCTTCTCGAAGTCTTGCTCGCTGCGCAGGTTCTCGGCGTGCAAGTAACTAGAACCAATGTTCGAGGTCATGATCAGAATCGTGTTCTTGAAATCGACCACGCGGCCTTTGCCGTCGGTGAGGCGGCCATCGTCCATAATTTGCAGAAGAATGTTGAATACATCCGGATGTGCCTTCTCGATTTCATCGAACAACACGACCGCGTAAGGACGGCGGCGTACCTGCTCAGTAAGTTGGCCTCCCTCTTCATAGCCGACATAGCCAGGAGGCGCACCGATCAGGCGAGCGACGGAATGCTTTTCCATGTATTCGGACATGTCGATGCGCAACAATGCGCGCTCATCGTCAAACAGAAATTCGGCGAGGGCGCGGGCGAGTTCGGTTTTTCCGACGCCGGTCGGGCCCAGGAAAATGAATGAACCAATTGGGCGTTTGGGATCGCTCAATCCGGCGCGCGAGCGGCGAATGGCGTTGGCCACGCGTTCGAGAGCAGCATCCTGACCAACAACCCGCTGGCGCAGCCGATCCTCCATCGTGACCAGCTTTTTCACTTCGCCTTCGAGCATCTTGGAGACGGGAATACCGGTCCATTTGGAGACGATACAGGCGATATCCTCCTCATCCACTTCTTCTTTCAACATCCGCGCGGAGCTTGCACCGGCTTTTGCAGTGAGCTGAGCCAGTTCCGCCTCAGCCTGGCGAATCAGGCTGTAGCGAATTTCCGCCACGCGCTGCAGATTGCCTTTACGTTCTTCCGCCTGCTCTTCGGTTTTCAGTTGATCGATTCTTTCCTTCAGCTGGCGGATGCGCGCAATGGCATCTTTCTCTTTTTTCCAAGTTGCCTTAAGCGTGTTCGATTTCTCGCGAATCTCCGCCAGTTCTTTTTCGATGGCCGCCAGGCGCTCGCGCGAGTTGGGGTCGTCTTCTTTTTTTAATGCTTGCTTTTCGATCTCCAACTGAGTCGCGCGGCGCTCGAGCTGATCAATATCGGTGGGAAGCGAGTCGATCTGGATACGAATCGAAGCGGCCGCTTCATCGATGAGATCGATGGCCTTGTCGGGGAGGAAGCGGTCGGAGATATAACGATGCGAAAGTGTGGCGGCGGCCATGATGGCCGAATCTTTAATGCGAACCCCATGGTGAACCTCGTACTTCTCTTTCAATCCACGCAGAATCGCAATCGTATCTTCGACATTGGGTTCGCCGACAAAGACGATCTGGAAGCGGCGTTCGAGCGCGGCATCTTTTTCGATGTATTTGCGATATTCATTCAGTGTAGTGGCGCCAATAGCACGCAGTTCTCCGCGGGCCAGCGCGGGCTTGAGCATGTTGGAGGCATCAATCGCGCCTTCGGCTGCTCCGGCGCCAACCAACGTGTGCAGCTCGTCAATGAAAAGAATGATCTGGCCCTGCGAGTCTTCGATCTCCTTCAAAACCGCTTTAAGCCTGTCCTCGAACTCGCCGCGATATTTGGCGCCAGCGAGCATCGCTCCCAGATCGAGAGCAACAACGCGCTTATTCTTGAGTACTTCGGGTACGTCGCCGGAAACAATGCGCTGCGCGAGACCCTCAACGATGGCCGTCTTGCCAACGCCGGGCTCGCCGATGAGCACGGGATTATTCTTTGTTCGGCGGGAAAGCACCTGAACCACCCGGCGGATTTCTTCGTCGCGGCCGATAACGGGATCAAGTTTCCCGCGGCGGGCTTGCTCGGTCAGGTCGCGAGCGTAGCGCTCAAGCGCCTGATATTTGGCCTCTGGATTTTGGTCAGTAACTTTCTGCGATCCGCGAACCGCAGTAAGAGCTTTCAGAATCGCATCGTAGGTCGCACCGTGATGCGCGAGAATTTTCTGGGCAGCGTCGGACTTCAAATGCGTGATCGCAAGCAGCAAATGCTCGGTGGAGACGTACTCGTCCTTGAAGTTGGAGGCTTCTTTGAAAGCCTGATCAAGCAGCTTGTTGGCGGCGCTCGAAAGCGTGGGCTGAGCAGCTTCGCCAGAAACTTTGGGCAGTTTCTCGATCTCACGATAAACATCGCTCAATGCGGCCTGCGGCCCGATGCCGATTTTTTCGAGAATGGGGGGAACGATGCCCTCTTTGTCTTCGAGCAGCGCGGCCAGAAGATGGACCGGCTGGAGCTCAGGATTGCCGTGCTCGGAGGCGAGTTCGTTCGCGCGCTGAACAGCTTCTTGGGCTTTGACTGTGAATTTGTCCCAACGAATTGCCATTTGATTCTTTCCTATTCGATAAGTCTATGTTGTCATCCTGAGCGAAGCGAAGGATCTCTTGCATTCTATTCCGGTATAGGCAAGTACATAGATTCTTCGCTGCGCTCAGAATGAGAAGTGGATTTAAAACAAAATGGGAGGCGGTTACGCCGCCTCCCCCGTATCTCAGGGCTAAAGCCCGAATTTGTTTTCTCCCCTTGACGCGGCTCTAAGGCGCCGCCCTACCACTTGGCCCAGCCGAGGACGGCTGTCCCTACATGGTCATTGCCACATTACGCGGCTTTGCTGGGGCCTTTGGCTTCTAGGGTCTTCTCTGTGCCGACGCCGATCTTGATCTGTTTCGGCTTGGCTTCGGCTTTTTTGGGCAGGCTGATCTTCAGCACGCCCTTGTCGTAGTTGGCGGTTACATGCTCGGAGTCTACGGTCGTGGGCAGGGTGAAGGTGCGGGTGAAGCTGCCATACTGACTTTCCACGCGACGGTAGTTCTCTTCTTTCTCTTCTTTTTCGATCTTGCGCTCGCCGTGCACGGTGAGGGTGTTGTTCTCGAGACGGACGTCGATATCTTTCTCTTCAATTCCGGGCACTTCGATCTTCAATGTGACCTTGTGCTCGTCTTCATAGACATCAACTGCGGGGGCGAAGCTGGATGCGGTGAGGGATTCATCCCGGCCTGCATCGTTGAAAGACTCGCGGAACAGGCGGTTCAGGCGGTCCTGCAACGTGGCAAACTCGCGGAATGGTTCCCAGCGGGTTAAAACTGTCATGACTAAATCCTCCTTCAGAAATCTTGGATTGGAAGTTGGTGGGAAGCCCCTATCTACGCTTCTACTACTGGCAGGGCCTTCCGTCAGTACATTCGATGTCTTAATGACTACGAAAGAAGCATAAAATATGAGTATTATATTATCAACTGTTTAAATATAATATTTTTCAACTGCTTACGAAGGATATGACGCACTTCAGATAGGCTGTTTCAGGCACACTCAGCAACATGGGGTGATCTTTCGCCTGCCCGCGCACTTCGATCAGGCGGAGAGTTCGCCGGGCATCCGCAGCGGCTTCGGCCAGCATTTGCAGGAAATCGGGCTGGCTTACGTGATAGGAACATGAACAGGTCACCAAGATCCCACCAGGACGAAGCATTTTCAGGGCCCGGAGATTCAGTTCCTTGTAGCCCCGCATTGCGGAATCGAGATCGCGTTTGGTTTTGGCGAAGGCGGGAGGGTCCAGCACAATCGTGTCGTAGCGGTGGCCGGAAGCAGCATAGTCCTTGAGCAGGTCAAAGGCGTTGGCTTCGATCCACTCGATTTCTTTCCTATCCGAGAGCCGCCCGTCCAAGAGCTGGGCATTTAAGGCAGCGTTCCGGTCGGCTATTTCCAGCGCCGGAAGCGAACTATCGACCCCCATGACGCGGGCACACCGGGGAGCCAGATGCAGGGCAAAACCGCCCTGATAACAGAAGACATCGAGTGCATCCCCGTGGGCGTATTGCGCGGCGGCGGCATAATTCTCGCGCTGATCGAGGAATGCACCAGTCTTCTGGCCTTCGAGGGCATCGCAATGAAACTGGACGCCGTTCATCGTGAAGATGGTCGAGGTCTTTTCGCCTTGCAGAAGACCTGAACTCCGCGCTGGCAGATTTTCGAGTTGACGGGCACGCTGCTCGACTCGTTCGACGATTGAAAAAGGACGGAGATGCTCCGCCAGCTCTGCGATTAGTGTCTGGCGCACGCCTTCAGGGTCCATGGCCTGAGTGAGAATTTGCACTGAAACGATGTCGTTGTAACGGTCAACGATGAGACCGGGTAGAAAGTCGGCTTCACTGAAGACCACGCGATAAGCATTTGTGTTCTCCACGACTGTTTCGCGATAGGCGATAGCCTTCCTGATGCGCTCGCGCAGCAGAGCTGAGAAGTCGGCAACAGCTTCATGAGCGATCAGTCGGAGGGCAATCTGCGAAGAGCTGGAATAAAGCGCCGTGCCGAGGAACTTGCCTCGCTGGTCTTTTACCGCGACCACGGAGCCGATTGCGACGCCATCTTCAGACACGAGATCTGAGCGGTAGACCCAAACGTGGCCAGAGTGAAGGCGGGAAGCGCCGCGTGCAGAGATCTTGACGGCAGGGACAGCGGTAGCAGTCGTCTGCGGCATACCGCTATCTTAAATGCTGCAATCAGCTGGCGACTTGCCCGGTGGGAACTGCGGCGGGCGTTTTTGCTTTCATGGAGGGATGAGCCATTTCGTAGCGCGCGAGATCGAGATCGGCGTGTAGGGAGTCGAGGACGGTCATTGGCATCTCGGCGCCCCATGTCTCCATTTCCTCTTCCGACCAGCTTCCATTCAGGCGAACGGCGACCGTGATGTCTTCCGGAAAGGCATGGCGGAAATCGCCTTCGCGGATGAGAATCTCGCCAATGAGCCGGCCAGTGTGCATGTCGAAGACGCGGCGGCTAGACTGGCCGTCGGCGTTGGTGAAACACAAGAGGCTTTCGCCGTTGTCGGCGTAGGCTTCGTGGTAATACCAGGCTTGGGGAGCATCAATTTTGGGATGATGGCGGCGGGGACGTTTGTGCTGCTCGGGCTCGGCTTTTTGCTCCTCATTGGCGGGATTGAAGTATAGGACTCGCTGGCAGGAATCGCAGAATACGGTCTCGCGGCCGGCACGTACGTCGTTATAGGTTTGCGGGCGCAGCATTACCTGACATCCCATGCATTTGTGATCGCGCACTTCGGCAATGCCGGTGCCACGGAATCTTGAAACGCGATCGTAGTGCCGCAGCAGGTCTTCGCCAACGGCTGAGCGAATCTGGTCGCGTTTGCTGTGCCATTCCGCAAGCTGCTTCTCGTCTTCGGCGGTCTGCTGGCGGGCCTGGGCTTTTTCTTTTTCGATCTCTGCCGTTTCGGCCTTCAGCTCGGACTGCGCGGCTCTTACCTCTTTGTCGCGCGTGTCGGCGTTTAACATCAGTTCGAGAATCTTATCTTCAGTGGCTGAAATATCTCGTTCCGCAAACTGAATCTCGTGGAGCAAAGCCTTGTACTGCTCGTTGGTTTTTACTTCGAGAGACTGATCACGGTATTTGGAAATTTTTCCGCGCAGATCGGCAATGGCGGTGTCGTGTTTTCGCCGGGCCGCTTCGTCGGCTTTCATCGCAGCCTGAGCTTTTTCGAGTTGGGCTTTGGTTCCGGCCAGCTTGAGTTCGATGGCGGCGACGCGTTTGGGCAGTTCCGCGATTTCTTCCTGCAAGCGGCGGATTTCCTTGTCGGTTTCCTGCAGGCGAAGCAGATTTTCTATTTCTGGAAGCATCCCGAGTGGGCTCTGAATTGATTTTATCACGCGCAAAACGCGCGACTTCAGACGTTTTGAGGCTTCACGGCGTCTCGAACACCCCAAAGGGGCGCCTATCGCGCGACTGGTTTATTTTGTCTTTCATCTAAAATAGGACAGGTCGGGGCGCATGCGCTGGCTGAAACGTATTTTTGGAGTGAGCGGGGGAGGACGAACCATGGCTGCGTTGACGGCGGGAACGAAAGCGCCGGAGTTTGAGTTGAAAACCCTGGACGGCAAGAGCTTTGTGCTGCGCGAGGAACTGGCTCGGGGGCCAGTCGTGCTGGCCTTTTTTAAGGTTTCATGTCCCGTCTGCCAGTATGCCTTCCCATTCCTGGACCGGCTGGAGCGCACTTATGGGCACGACAAAGTCAGAATCATCGGCGTGTCGCAGAACGATGCCCGGGAAACTGCAGCCTTCAACCAAGAATTCGGCGTGACGTTCCCGGTTCTTCTCGACGAGAGGAGCACATATCCAATATCGAACGCCTACGGTTTGACCAACGTTCCTACAGTCTTCTGGATCGCTCAAGATGGCGAAATCGAGATTTCCAGCGTGGGATGGGTCAAGGGAGACTTCGAAGAGCTGAACCGCAGAATGGCCGAGGCGGGAAATGTCCCGTTTGCCTCTGTGTTTAAACCGCAGGAAGACGTACGGGACTTTCGAGCGGGTTGAAGCTCAAAAAACTGATCCCGCGGTCCGCGGGAGTTCGAAGCCCGATATCGTCAGCCGTCACCCGCCCGGCCATTGTCCGTTTGGACAACACTTCGACAGCCCTGCCGGGGTGCTCCGTCCGCGCAGGGCGATTGCGTACAATGTAGATAATTCACTCTGATTCCACGTTTGCAGGAGCCGGTTACGGATGCGTCCTCGTCTGTCGCGCCCCACGTGCGCTTTACTTCTTGCCGCAGCAGAGGTCATTTCGACTGCTTCGGGAGCACAAAAGAGCAAAACGAAAACAGCCAAGAGTGAGCCGGTGTCTGTGACTTTGCCGGGGGCCGCATTCGCGGCGATGCAGACGATTGATCCGGAGCACATCCGCTGGCACGTGCGTTTTCTCTCGCACGATCTACTGGAAGGCCGGGGCACTGGCCAACGCGGAGGCGACATTGCCGCCGAATATATGGCCACGCAGTTCGCGGAATATGGATTGAAGCCGGCCGGCGACCACGGTTCGTATTTTCAAAAAGTACCTCTGGTGGGCATTACCACCCTGCCGGAGACGCAATTCAGGCTTGTGCCGAAACAGGGCGCGGCGATGAACCTGAAGCTGGTGGACGATTATGTCGCCTACGATGAAACCCAGCAGCCGCAATCCGATATCGATGCTGAAATCGTGTACGTGGGGTACGGAATCGAGGCTCCGGAATATAACTGGGACGACTACAAGGGCACGGATGTGCGCGGCAAGGTACTGCTGATGCTGGTGAACGAGCCGCCCTCGGACGATCCTCGATTCTTCAAAGGCAAGGCTCTCACCTATTACGGCCGCTGGACGTACAAGTACGAAGAGGCGGCGCGCAAGGGCGCCACGGGAGTAATGCTGATTCACAAAGAAGATATGGCGAGCTATCCCTGGCAGGTAGTGCGGAGCTCGAATTCCGGCGAAAAGGCTTTTCTGAAACGCGAAGGCCCGGCCCTTAACGTAGCAGCGTGGGTGCAACTTGATGTGGCGAAAAAGCTGGCTGGCGCTTCCGGCATGAATTTGGAAAAAATGATTGCCGACGCTCGCAGGCCTGATTTTCATCCCGTAAACCTGGGCGCAAGATTGAGAGCTCACATGGCGAGCCGAATTCGAAATTTCGAATCGAACAACGTTCTGGCCATGCTGCCGGGTTCAGACCGCAAACGGAGGGATGAAGCGGTGCTGTATACGGCTCACTATGATCACCTCGGCATTCGCCCGGAAATGCCGGGCGACAATATCTTCAACGGCGCGGCTGACAATGCTACGGGTTGCGGGATTCTGCTGGAGTTGGCGCGGGCGTATGGTGAGGCGAGAGAGCGCCCACGGCGCTCGATGATTTTTGCCGCTGTCACGGCCGAAGAGCAGGGATTGTTGGGGTCGGAATATCTGGGCAAACATCCTCCGGTTCCCGCGGGAAACATCACGCTCGATCTCAATTACGATGATGTGAAGCCGCTGGGATCGCCGCAAGATGTGGAAGTGACGGGAGCAGAACGAACAACTTTCTATCCCTGGGTGCAGGCGACGGCGAAGGAGTTCCGGCTGGCGATTCGTCCGGAGGCGCAGCCCGAAGCCGGGCAGTTTTATCGTTCCGATCATTTCAGCTTGGCGCGCGTGGGAATTCCCGCGTTTTCGATCAATGAAGGGGTGAAGTTCAAAGGCCATGACGCGGCCTGGGGTGTTGACCAATACAAAGAGTTTGTCGAAACCCGCTATCACCAGCCCAGCGACGAATATCGTCCGGAGATGGATTTTGTAGGCGATGCCGCGATGGCACGATTCGGGTTTGCCTTAGGATGGGAAGCCGCGAACTTGTCGCATCTGCTCGAGTGGCAGAAGGGAGACGAATTCGAGGCGGCAAGGGCGACGAGCCAGTAGCTTGCTGCGGCAATGCCATCCCGCGCGAGGTTCCTCGCCCCGCCGGTGAAAGCCAAGAATGCAGAATTTGGGTCAGTACTCAGATTTCACACTGCAACACTTGCGCCACCGAAGATGGTTTCCACCAGGCCTGAGATTTCATCGATGGCTTCATCGAGTTCGAAGGTAAAGCGCACTAAATCCATGTGATGAAGCGCGCGGTATTCGTTGGCAAGTATCTCCCACGCTGGGTCGTGAACCATATCGACCCTTTGCCTCTCGTAATATCCATAGCCGAGATTGCGCACGCGGCAGAGCAGGTCGCTGAGATGCACTAACGCGACCAGCGGCTGCGCCGCCGGGCTGTGCTCGGGCCGATGGTGATGGGCAATCGCCTGAATCATATCGTCGGCAATATGCCAAGTTTGGGCAAGGGCGGCACCGGTGTCGCAGTGGCAGAACCCCATGGAGCGAAGCTCGGCTTCTTCCAGGGTAATCTGCTCGCGGGAAGCGTGCTCCATCGCCGCAGCGAATTCTTTGGGAAACACCATGCAGTTCACAAGAATCCCGATGTCATGCAGCAGACCCGCCATGTAGGCTTTCTCGCCGTCGGCGGACGCGAGTTTGTCGCTGAGTCTCCGGCAGACCATGGCGCAGCCCAGGGAATGCTTCCAGAACACCGTGGGATTGATCTTCCACTCCTTCACCGCAAAGCCTCGACCTACCGAGCAGGTGAGAAGAATGGTCTGCACACGCCGCAGCCCCAAACTGATTACCGCCGCTTTGATCGACTCCGGTGCCTTGGCCAACCCAAACAGCGGCGAACTTGCCATGCGCAGGCACTGCGCCGCAATTGTATTGTCGTAAGAAACCAGTTTTACGACGTCGTCTACCTTAACCTGGTCGAGCGGCAGGTTGAGCAGATTCAGCAACGGCAGAAAGATAGTGGGAATGGTCGGCAAGGTTTCGATCTGGCTCACCCGCTCACGTATCCGCGCGGAAATCGATGGGGCGAGCGATGGGGTCATGGCTTGCCAACTTTCAGGGGCGGTTTCCAATAGGCGATCGCTCCCGGGAAATGCACGAGATGAAACTTGTCATTCAGGTTCAGCAGGGACTCCGAGGTGCCCAGGAAAAAATATCCGCCGTAGTTGAGATTGGTAAAAAAATGGTCGACGACCTTTGATTTTGAGGCTCGGTCAAAATAAATCAAAACGTTGCAGCAGAAAATCAAGTCCATGCTTTTCATGAAGAGCATGCGGGAGTCGTCCTGAAAATTAAGGCGGCTGAAGCTGACCAACTTCTTTACCTCCGGGCGCACCTCAAGCTTGTTTTGTTCGGCGGGCAAGAAGTATTTGCGCTTGTAGTGCTCCGAAGTGCAGCGCAAGGCGTAATCGCCATAGATGCCCGCATTGGCGGTTTCGATGGAGCGGTCGTTCAGGTCAGTGCCCAAAACCTCGACGGTCCAGCCTTTCAGAATTCCGGCGCTTTCTTCGAGCATATTCATGGCCAGCGTGTAGGCCTCTTCGCCGGTGGAACAGCCAGCACTCCAAATGCGTAGTTTTTTCAGGATCTGCCTCGTCTTGTCTGCGGCCATCTCCGGGAGGATGACTTTTCGCAGCGCGTCCAACTGCGGCTGGCTGCGAAACAGGCAGGTTTCTCCGATTGTGATCTCATTCAGGAGTTGCCGAAGCTCCCCGTCCCGGCTGGGATGCAGCGTCAGATGATCCCAATACTCGCGCGGCGTTTTGCTGCCAGTCTGTTTCATTCGGCGCTCGCAGCCGCCGGCCAGAAGGTAGAGTTTTTCTTCGGTCTTATATATGCCGGACACTTTGTATACAAGGTCACGAATCTGCCGGTACAGGGGATCGATAGAGGCTGCACTCCTGGCCTGAGGCGCAGCCGTTGCAGCCTGTGCGCCGGTAGTCATCTCAAGCCCGGCTCCGGCCCTGGCGTGTCTGCTGCCGGGGCCACGCGCCGCGCCCGGCTCTGCAGGACTCGGCGAGTAATCTCCTGCCCAAGTTGATTCAGCGCATAGACGCCATCGGCCTGCCCCGAGGCGCAAACCAGCCCGGGCATTCCCCACACCACCGACGAAGCTTCATCTTGAACGATCACTTCTCCGCCTTTTTCCCGAATGCTCCGCACTCCGTTTACTCCATCCGACCCCATGCCAGTCATAACCACGGCCAGCGTATCCGCGCCGTAGACATCGGCAACTGAGCGGAAAAGCACATCCACCGCGGGCCGACAGGAGTTCTCGGGAGGGTTCTGGTTCAGTTGCAAATGGCGCCCTGCGCCCACGCGTTTAACCGTCATATGAAAGTTGCCGGGGGCAATCCATGCATGGCCTGGACAGAGAACGGCGTCGGCGCTTCCTTCGTGAATAGGAATTTGTGAACTTGCCGCGAGCCGGTCGGCCAGCAGGCGGGTGAAGATCGGCGGCATGTGCTGTACCAGAACGATGGGAACCGGGAAATCTTTGGGAATGCGGGGGAGCACTTCAGCTAGGGCGTTCGGACCACCGGTAGAGGAGCCGATAGTGACGATTTCGATGCGGCGATGTGCCGGCCGCCGCACTGGCACTACTCCAGGTGGTGGTGAAGAAGGGGATTTGGTGGTGGTTCTGCTACACAGCGCTTTGATCTTTGGAATCAGCTCTGCACGGATGGCGGCCATTGCGCCTGCGGTATCTGTATCGCTGGGCTTGGTCACGTAGTCCGATGCTCCCCCTGCGAGTGCGTCAAGTGTGGCCGCGGCGCCTCGCTCCGTAAGAGTGCTGAACATGATGGCAGGCAATTTGGGATGCAGCTTGCGCAGTTCAGCCAGGGTTTCAAGTCCGTTCATGACCGGCATTTCAATATCGAGCGTGACCAGGTCGGGGTGAAACTGCGCGACTTTTGCCAGCGCAATGCGTCCGTCGCAAGCCGTGGCCGCTACTTCCAGAGCGCTGTCGGACGAGAGGATGTCGGACAATATCTTCCGGATTACTATGGAGTCGTCGACGATAAGAACTCGGATTCGTGGCATGGAAGTGGTTCGTGATGATGGTTGCCAGGAATTGCCGGTCAAGCGCCAGCGTGCGCTGCCATACTTGTTGCTGAATGGCCGGCCTGCACTTCATGCGCGCTGGTGTGCTTTTCGATCTTGAATTGCTCCACCAGCCGGCGCAGTTCGTTGGAGGTCTCCACCAGTTGCTGCGCCGCTTTCTGTGTGTCCGTAGCGCCCCGTGCCGTATTCTCTGCCGCCTGGGCCACTCCCTCAATGTTGCTGGTGATCTCTCCGCTGCTGCGTGCCGCCTCGCTCACATTGCGCGTCATCTCGTTAGTGGTCGCGTTCTGCTCTTCCACCGCCGTGGCAATCGTGTTCGAAATCCCGTTCACCTGATTGATCACTTCGCTGATCGAAGCGATCGCCTCCACCGCCGCCTTGGTGTCCGACTGGATGGCCTCGATCTTGCGGCTGATGTCTTCGGTAGCTTTGGCGGTTTCCTTGGCCAGTTCCTTCACTTCATTGGCCACGACGGCGAAACCTTTGCCGGCTTCTCCGGCACGCGCGGCCTCGATGGTGGCGTTCAGGGCGAGCAGGTTCGTCTGCTGGGCAATTGAAGTGATGACCTTAATCACCTGCCCAATCTCCGTGGAAGACTCGCCCAGCTTGGAGACAGTGCTGGTGGCGGTTTCGGCGACTTTCACTGCCGAGGTTGCCACCTTGGCAGATTCGGAGGCATTCTTGGCAATTTCCTTGATGCTGGCGCCCATTTCTTCGGCGCCCGTAGCCACCGTTTGCAAATTTTGGGTGACGGTCTGCGCCGAGTCGGAGACTACTTTGGCTTGCGCCGATGTTTCCTCGGAGTTGGCTGTGATCTGCTGGCTGGTGTTGGAAAGTTTTTCTGTCGCACCAGCGACCTGCAGCGCGCTCTGATGAATGTCGAGGATGACGTGCTTCAGGCTGGCGCTCATCGTGTTGACGGCAGCGGTTAGATCTCCCAGTTCGTCCTGACTGGTGACTTTCAGATCGTCGCGGGTCAAGTCGCCGGCGGCGATGGCCTCGGTCTGGGCAAGCACAGAGTGTGTCGATCTCGCAATGGCCCTGCTGATTAAGACAGCCAGCACAATGCCAATCGCAATGGCAACCAGTGTGGTCAGCACAATCGTGAGAATCATCGAGCGATTGGCCGCGTCGGCCTCGGCTTTTTCCTGCCCGAGCAGCTTCTCATTCGAGTCTTTGATTTTGCCGAGAGCCGCCTTGATGGCCTCATTAGCGGGGGTGGCTTTATCGGCAAACTCATTGCCTGCGGCGAGCACCGCATCCCGTTCGCCGCTGGCACTATGCTTTATTGCCGCCAGCTGGACCTCCTTCAAAACGGACAGCTGGTTGCGCGCTTCGCCGAGCAGGTCGCGGTTCGCTTGAAACATCCAGCGTCCTGCCAGGGTATCAAGGGTTTGCACATCCTCCTGCTCAATGCTGTTCCAGGTGTCGTTGAAGAGCTTCATCGCGGCATCGTAGCGAGTGTGATCGCTTCCCGCCAAGATGGCCTGGCGCCCCTTGCTTTGGGTTTGATTCAGGTCGCGAAGCAGGTCGCCCAGCGCTGTAATAGTGGGGGCGCGGAGAGTCACCAGCGAGTTTTCGGAGTCGATAACCGCGCTCGCCTTCGAGTAGATAAGAACCGCGTTGAGAACCGTAATCGCCAGAATGCCGGCAAAGCCCGCACCGATTTTCTTGCCCACGGAAAACTTCATTATTTTCAGCCTTCTTCCGCGATAGCCGCAGAAATGCACAACCACTTCGCTTTAGGCAGTTCATCGGCCAGAGAAATAAAGGCTTTAGCAGAGGGCGATGCCTCGGGGCAAGCAGAAGGCCGAATATGGTTAATTCTCTTCCCGTTTAAGCCGATGGAACAGAAGTCATGGGCTCCGCTCCCGCGCCTCAACCCGGCAACGACCGACCGGTGTACAAACCCGGAACTCAATTTGTTGCGCGGCAGACCATTCTTACTGGCGATGAGAAAGTCTTTGGCTACGAGCTTCTATTTCGTGATGGCGTCGAAAATTTCTTCCGGCACGAAGATGTCGATGCAGCCTCGCGCAGCACCCTGAGCACTACCTCGCTGGTTGGTCTCGATATCCTGTGCGATGGCCGCCGCGGCTTTGTCAATTGCACACGCGATATCCTGCTCAAGGACTACATCACCCTGCTGCCTCCCGGCCAGGTGGTGGTAGAGGTGCTGGAAAGCGTTCCCGCCGACGAACTAGTGATTGCCGCCTGCCGCCGTCTGAAGGAAGCGGGATACATGATCGCGCTGGATGATTTCGCCGTGGACGACCCGCGCGAGCGGCTGACCGAACTCGCCGACATCATTAAAGTGGATCTGAGGGTCACTTCCCGGGATAATTCTGCGGCAATGGTGAGACGCTACGGTCCCTGGCGCTGCCGCATGCTGGCCGAAAAAGTCGAAACGCGCGAGGAATTCCTTGCCGCAAGAAAAGCCGGCTTCCTCTACTTCCAGGGATACTTCTTCCGCCAACCCGAAATTCTTACCGCGCGTGAAATCCCGGCCAACCGTGTGAATTACCTGCGCATGTTGAAAGCAGTTTCGCAAAACGAACTGGACTTGCGGGAGATTGAGAACCTCGTCAAGAGCGAAGCCGCCCTCTGCTATCGTCTCTTGCGTTACCTGAACTCTGCCGTCTTCGGGTTCGCCTCCGAAATTCGCTCGGTAAGCCACGCGCTGTCCATCCTGGGCGAGCGCGAGTTGCGCCGCTGGATTCGCCTGGTGGCCACGCTCGGCGCCGGCCAGACAAAAACCACCGATCTGGTGCTCGCCACTTTGGTTCGGGCCCGCTTCTGCGAGCTGCTCTCGCCGAAGGTGCCGCACGACAATTCCGATTTGTTCCTCATGGGTATGCTGTCGCTCATGGATAGCATTCTGGAAATTCCCATGCCACAGATATTGGAAAGCATTCCGATCGATCAGGAATGTAAGGCCATCCTGCTCGGCGGAGGCGGTTCTTTGCGCCGCTTTTATCAACTCATGCTGGCGCAGGAATCTGGGGAATGGAAGGCCGTGAGCGACCTGTGCCGCCAGCTTGATCTTGATGAAAGCGACGTGGCCAACGCCCACTGGCAGGCCATGCACTGGGCTCGCCAAGTCAGTGGTGGTACGTAGCGCCCAACGAATTAAAGTTCCCGCCCCCTCGCACAAAACGCGACAAGGGCGGAGCAACCAAAAGATTAAGTAATGGACCTCAGTCGTAAGTGAACGTTAGCTCATCCAGATATACTTTGTACGGTGACTGCTCGTAGTTCCCATCCATCTGCCAGTTGATCGTGATTCCATACCAGCCATCGGTCGAGCCGGGATTGTAAGTCCAGTTCAACGTGTGGGTTTCCCCGTTCAGGGTAATGGACTGATAGAGCAACTGGTTGCTTGACGTCCGCTGCACCTGAATGGTGAGGTGGTTCCACTGGTTTTCCAGCGGGTAGCACGAAATGCCCGTCGGAACCCATGTTTTGTCTACATCGTTCCAAACGTCCCACTCGTTCCCGCCTGCGATGCGGCACTCGTGGCCCCAGATGAAGCCGAGGTCGTCATAGAACTGGTTGATGTCAAACTCCAAAGCCTGCGACAGGTTGAGGTTGCTTCCATAGAAGTAGACGTCGTACGTGAAATTGTGGAGCGAAGGCACCAGCGTGTGGTTGTTGTCGGGCAATCCCTGGGTAGAACCAACACCAATCAGCGGGTCATCCCAGAGTACATCCCAATAATCCCCGTCTCCTCCGATCCAGTAGACCGTGGAATTACCGTCCAGAGATGGCGACGTGATGTTCTTAGTTACCGACCAGGCGATCTGCGAGCCGCAGGGATTGCAATCCTCATAGTTTGGAGGTCCCTGACCAGCCACATCCCAGCCCGACCCAGCCTGCAGATTGTAGAATGATTTACCGCCGCTTCCGTTGACCTTGATGGTTACCGGCGTAGTGGCTGCGCCCCCGCAGTAGTCCCATTCCTCGACAACAGTGTTGTAGGTTCCGGCGCTGAGCGAAAGGTTATAGTTCATGCTGGCGCCCTGCACTACGTACGCCAATACATTCGGCGCAGTATAGATGCCCATGGAGGCCACTCCCTTCGAACAGGAGCTGGTGGCCGTGGCCACAAAATTGACGGGGGAGCCGACCGTGCTGTTGTTCGCGGGCTTGGTCACGGTAACTCCCGACTGACCGCTACCCGCTGTGACAGTAATCGTGATCCCCTTCGTAGCTGCTCCGCCGCAGTAATCCCACTCCTGGACGGTGGTGTTGTAGGTACCAGGGCTGAGATTCAATTCTGTATTCATGCTGTCGCCGTTTACCACGTACGCCAAAACACCGGGCGCGGTGTAAATCCCCATCGAAGCCACACCCTCGGAGCAAGAGCTAGTGGTGGCGGAGGCGACATAATTCACCGCACCGGAGACGGTAGAGTTGTTTTTGGGGCTGGTGACAGTAACGCCGGCAAATGCCGCGGAGGTGAGAAGGACAACCAAGGGGCACACGATCACAATCAGCAATAGACGATTCCGCATGATACTTCTTCTCCAAATCGTTTTATTGACTTGCGAGGCCAGACTTGGGCATGCACAGAACTACCCTGACGCGCGAGCGGGCACGTTTGGAGGGTTGGTGCTGCTGGTGGCTAAAGTGGCGGCACAACAAGGCGACTCAATTTACAGTCCGTGCGACCGTTGCAAGCTGGGAGCACCAAAGGTCAATGCCTGAAATTGGTCGACCCAAAAACTCGATCGAGAATACCAGAAAGAGCCTATGACTCAAAGGGGAAAATGACGCGATAGGCGGCCAAAGGTTGTAGGCCGGTCGGAAGCGGCTGCATTGTGATCTCAATCCTCGGCGCAAACCTGAAATCGCTTCAAAGCACAGCCCTCGTTTGATCACGACTGGCTGGCGGGCGCACCCAGCACTTCCCGGACCTTGCGGGCAAGGCTTTGCAGCGTGAAAGGTTTCTGCAAGAAGGCTCTCGGAACGTCGCCGGGGGCCGAACCCGCGAAAGCCTCTTCCGCATAACCAGAGAGGTAAAGAGATTTAATTGCCGGGCGCACGCCCAGAAGTTGCTGAACCAGTTCGTGGCCGCTCATGCCGGGCATGATCATGTCCGTGATGACCAGGTGAATGGTCTCGGGATGGCCGGCGGCCACCGCCAGTCCGGCGTTGCCATTCTGCGCTTCCAACACGCGATAGCCGCGAGCTTCCAGTGTCTCGCGCACCAACTGACGCACGGAATCTTCATCCTCTACCAGAAGAATGGTTTCCGAACCCCCGGCAGATGAAACCGAAGCCGGAATTGCATCCAGATCCTCGGAGGGTTCGTCGACTCGCGGCAGATAGATTGTAAAAACGGTTCCGCGGCTGAGTTCGCTCTGCACGAAAATGTAGCCGCCGCTTTGTTTGATGATGCCGTAAACCGTTGAGAGTCCAAGCCCGGTACCCTTGCTTTTCTCTTTGGTCGTAAAGAACGGCTCGAAAATGCGTGCCTGGGTTTCGCGGTCCATGCCTTGGCCGTTGTCGCTGACCGAAATCATGATGTAGGAGCCTTGCTTGATGAATGTGTTTTCCGGTCTGTAGGAGCTATCCAGATCGACGCTGGCCGTTCGAATGCAGATTTTTCCGCCGTTCGGCATCGCATCTTTGGCATTGACTACGAGATTCATTACGACCTGTTCGAGCTGGCCGGCATCGGCGCGGGTGCAGCCGAGGCCGGGGGCGAGGCTGGTTGTGAGTTCGATCTGCTCGCCGATCAGCGGACGCAGCAACCGCTCCATGTCGGTGACGATCGCGTTTACATCAATGACCTTCAGCTCCAGAAGCTGTTTGCGGCTGAAGGCCAGCAGCTGACGGGTCAGCGTGGTTGCGCGATCGGAAGCCTGCTGAATGGCTTCCGCCTTGACGTACAGCGGATGCCCGGGGCTGAGGTGCGAAAGCAAGACTTCGGTGTAACCGCTGACGACCATGAGCAGGTTATTGAAGTCGTGGGCGATGCCTCCGGCAAGGCGGCCGACGGCTTCCATTTTTTGCGATTGCCGGAACTGATCTTCGAGTACGCGCCGCTCGGTAATGTCTTCGGCGATGGCTTCGAGGACGTCGGAGGGTTCGTCGCCGCCGGCCACAGCCCGTCCGCTGATGCGCACGGTAATGAGGATGCCGTCTTTGCGCTTCCAGCGGACCTCAAAGCCATCCATGCGTCCGCTGCGACGGAATTCATCCACTAAGCGGGTGTATTCGGAGGAGTCGACGAACACGTCTTTCTGCGGATCGAGTGCAAGAATTTCCAGCGCGTCGTTGTATCCCAACATGCCGATCAGCGCCGGATTCACGTCGATGAAACGGCCGTCCAGGCTGGCGCGGTAAATTCCATAGACTGCGGTTTGCACCAAGGAGCGATAGCGCATTTCGGAGCGCCGCAGCGCCTGCTCATTGCGTTTGCGGTCGATGGCGGCGGCTAACTGTTGCGCCACCAGGCTCAGTACGTCTTTGTCCTGCTCGCGGAAATGTATGTCCGGCGAATAACTCCTCAGCGCCAGAGCGCCGAAGATATTGTGATTCACTTTCAGCGGAACCCCCAGCCACTGCATGGGAGGCGTACCGGAAATCTTCACTTCGCCACGTTTTTGCAAGGCCTGCACCAGCTCGGGGGTGCACAGCAACGGCTCGCCAGTGAGCATTACGTATTCAGTGAGGCCGGACGCAGGTTTTCGGGGCGCGGGAGCGGCCTCCTTCTCGTCTACGAAATATGGAAATGTCAACAGTTGAGATTCGGGATCGTGTATGGCGATGGAGAAGTTGCGGGCGCACATCAACTCATCCACAATACCGTGAATGGCCGCGAAGAACTGCTGAAGATCCTGCGCCGAACTGGCCTTTTCGGCGATGCGGTATAGCGCGGAGCTGAGAGCCTCAGCCCGCTTGCGTTCCGAGATATCGCGATAGACGGCATAATATGCGGCGATGCGCCCGTCGGCCATCAGCGGTGCGGAAGAAACCAGAACGTCGAGCAGGCTGCCATCTTTCGAGCGCCGCTGGGTCTCCAGTGTAATGGGTTCACCGCGCTGTAGGCATTGCGCAATCCATTTTGCTTCGGCTGCGCGATCCGCGGGGAAAACCAGTTCGTCGATGGGTTTGCTCTTGGCCTCATCGGCCGAGAAGCCGAACAGGGTCTCGAATTCCTTGTTGACGCACAGCGCCCGAAATTCTGCGTCGGTAACGATGAGAGGATCGGGTGAATTCTGGAAAATCTGCTCAAAATATTGCAGGCGAATGCGGGGGTCATGCGGGTCGGCGAAAGTGGAGGCTTGTGCTTGATCGCGCCCGCCAGCAGGCAGGAATGAAGGCGGGGCTCCGCGCTCAAGCGCCTGACGCAAGCGTTTGGCGCGCACGAGTTCGGTTGACTGCGACGGACGGGTGACACGATCACCCATGCGGAAAGCTCCCCCCTCAGAAGCTCAGCCCAAGTGGCGATGGTAGAACGCGCAACGAGGCAGTCGAAAGTTACAGAAGTAATTGAGGGCGATTGAGTAATTGGGAAATCGGGTGATTGAGCAATTGAGCGTCGAGGTGCGGCCGGGTGCGAACCTTTCAAATTTCCAGTGATTAAATTCCTCAATCACTCAATTGTTTTCAGCCTTTGCTGGCGGCCAGCATGTCGCAGACGCGTCGCACCATGTCTCGCTGGGCTTCGCTGAGGGTCAAGAACTCAAAGCCGTAGCGCAGGCCCTGGCGGTAACGCACGATCGCGCGCACCTTCAACGGATAGGGGCTAAGAGGCAGAGGGATCTCCATGGAGACGATTTCGCCGGTTTCGAGATCGCCGGTGAGAGTGGCGCCGATACCGTCCTGCCCCAGTTCGGTCGAGCGTCCCCAGCAATTACGGAATTCTCCATCCTGAAACATGCGTACATGAAGGCGCGCGTCGATGGCGAAACGGGGATACCGGCGCTGGCGGGCCCCCTGGCGTGCGGGTGAAACGGGTTTTTTCGCGGGAGCTGCCATGTTGGTCGTTAGTCGTTGGTCGTGCGCGGTCCGGGTGAGGGCCCACGCGAATTTAGTTCCCATGCAGTAAATATCCCGGCTCGAACGGGCCTTTGCCGGCGATCTTAATCACTGCCACGCTGCTGTTGATGGAATACACGTCGACCAACCCGATTGCTCCCGGCAGAGACGCCACTCTGTTGATCAGATCTTCGTCGCTGGTGGCGATAATGATCGCCGGGTGGTTGCCGCGTCCATGGTTGGCGGTAACGATCAGGCCAGTGACTTCACTCTCTGACATGCCGTAGATCTTTTCCAGCACGATCCTCATCTCGGGCACGGAAGGCGCGCGCATAACAAATGTGACCGGCTTGCCATCCGGCCAGCGGTTCACTTCTCCCTTGCAAAATCTGGCCAGGTCGGGAACCGTCATCGCGTTCACCGTGTTCGATTTATTGGCCACCAGCGCGAGGTCTCTCGCCGCCGCCAGTGAGACGCAACTGGCCACGAGAATGAGTACAAACAGAAGTCTTCGAGGGTACACTCTTGTCTCCGCCTGTGCAGGACTCTCTAAGCATTGTGCGGGAGGCCTGGTCATCCGCAAAAGGTAACCAAGGTCACGCGACGCCGGAGATAGAAGCGCAAAGAAAAAAGGCGCGGCCGAAGCCGCGCCTTAGGGAGAGTGCGCGTCTTATTTCGAAGTCTGCCTCTTTTGCTTGGCCGCGTGCGCGTGGAATATGGCCGGGGGCACAAACATTCTGTGCGTCTTGGCGACCGAGGACGACGTTGCAGAGGCGTTCTGCTGGACGAAGACGCCAGAGGAAACTTGCCCGTCATCCGATTCGATGAACGGGAAAGTGGTGCCGTCGACTGTGTAGGCGGTCAGGCCGACGCCGCCATTCGTGGTGTTGGCGTAGTAGACGACGCCCAGGCGGCCAGTGCTATCGGGGCCGCTGTATTGGCCGCAGAGCGCCTGGCCGACCGCGGTAACGCCGCTGGTGGAGTTCTCGTCCGTGACTCCTGTTAAGGTGTCGCTGCTGTAACTGGTACCGCTGGACGCAGTACACGATGTGCCGCTGGCGGCGGACGCAAATTCGGCGATGTCATCAATCTCGCTAGCGCTTCCGGTCGATGACCCAAGGTTAAGCCCGCTGAGGTTCAGCCCGTAGCCTTGCGAAGCCGCAAAGGTCGCGCCGGCGGTTTGGGCATAAGCGGCGCCTGAGGTGATTCCCCCGCCGTCGGTTTCCATTAGAAGTACTCCACCGCTGGAGGGATATGCGACAAATGTGGTTACTGTGGCCGGGAGAAATCCCGAAAGGCTCACGCTAAAGCGGCCAGCCGTCCCTGTGCCGTAGGTGCCAGTGAATGTTTCCGGGACGGTGGAAACGTTGCCGCCGTTGTTGTAGTCCTCGGACGATGCATTGGTGATGTCGCCCCCGCTGGTGACCATAATGCCCCCTGCCGCAAATGGCGCTTCGCTTGAGAGATCACCTGCCAGAGTGAAGACTAGATTTCCGGTCGGCATGGTCGTAGATTCAGTAAAAGCATCTCCCACAAGAGTTGCGATGGAATCCACCTCGATGAACTTCAAATCGCTGGAGTCGATCGGGAACACATCGAAAGTAAGAGTCCCGAACGTGGAGCTCGTCGCCAGGGTGGTTGCAGTACCCTCCGCTGAAATGGTGCCCGAAAGTGGGTAACCGGCATTGCTGTTAGTGATCGCCTCGGAGTTCGCGTTGAAGTCCTCGAGGCCAGTCGCCGTCGTGCCCGATAGCGTAAAGTTGCCAGCGGTCGCGAAGGGCTCGCCGTTGAATGTGGCGCCAGAGAAGCTAAACGCGTAAGAGCCGGCGGGCGTAACCCCGGCAGTCTGGACGTCGAGAGTTCCGCTGCCTGTAGCGTTGGAGTCGAACTCGGTAACAAGTCCATGGAAACTGTTTTGCAGGACGAAATCAAAAGTGAGGTTTTGGTCGAATGGATTGCCGCTAAAGTTGATGGTGAAAGTTCCACGTCCGTCTTGCCCGACGCTGTAAGAACCGCCGCTGTTAACGGGCGCCGCAATTATCGCCGAGGTGAGCGCCGTGTCATTCATGTCAAGCGTGCCACCGGAAATGCCCCCGCTCCCATTGGCATCGATGGTCCCGACCACTGCATATGGGTCGCCACTGTCATCGGTGCCCGAAACAGAAAAGACGTATGTGCCGTTCAGATTCCCGTTGCCGAATGCGCCGCTCGGTGGCGCGACTCCCTGGGTTACTGTGGGACCGTTATTGCCGCAGGCGGCTAAAAAAATCAATGTGCTGAGCGAGAGAACCAGGACAACTGCGTTGCGCGCTGACATAAACTTCCCCCTGAGAGTGGAGATGGCCACGTTGTTTATTTTGAGGTTAGCACAATAATTATCTGATGCACGTAACCCGAATCACGCACGTAAGTAGCGGTCTATACATATTTTTACAATTCTTTCTTATTCCCCTCTGCCAGTTCCGTAACGCTGTGCGTTCCAACGGTAGTAGTTCGAGCGGGCCAAATAATGCGTTGTGGTAAAACTGGCTTGCGAGGTTGCGGATTGTGAATAGGACCAATGGATCCCTTCGGCTGTTGCCTCAGGGCAGGCTGGTTCGGCAGACCAAGAGTACGCGCGTCGAATGGGGTAACACTTGGCATTCGCGACGCGTCGCCTCCGCTCGGGATGACAACTCCGCGTGGATGGATAGACGGCCGATCGTGGGTGCAGTAGTATTTTTCATCGCAGCGTTTGCGCTGGCATTTCAGTTTGCGGCCTGGGCGCAGGACGCGAGTGCGGCCGATCAGGGCACGACAGAGGAAGGTCCAGGGCTGACGATTGAACCCACGGAGTTGCCGGTTACTTATCCGCACGGGCCCTATGACGTGGTATTTCACGGGCGGGGGAATTACGTCCCGACACTGCACTGGAGCGTGGAATCGGGCAAGCTGCCGCCGGGCATCACACTCGATGAAAATGGGGCATTGCGTGGCGCAGCAGAGCGCGGCGGCGAATTTCAATTTGTGATTGCCGTACACGACAGCGGCAAGCCGGAACAAGCGGTACACAAAAGCTTCACACTGAAAGTGGTCGAGGCTCTCACCGTGGCCTGGAAGGTTCCGGCGCATGTAGATGCCAACCGCATCGAAGGCAGTGTGGAAGTCTCCAATACTACCGCCGAGGACATGGATTTTACATTCGACGTGAAAGCGGTCGCCGAAAATGGTCGCGCCACGGAAATCGGCTACCAGCATTTTCCTCTAAAGAGGGGAACGACTGGCATGGCGCTGCCGTTTGGCGACACCCTGCCCTCCGGTGCATACATGGTTTATGTCGATGTGAATGGAGAAGTCGCGCGCTGGAATGCGATCTACAAGCAGGAGATGCACACGCCGCGAAGGTTGCACGTGACGGTCGGGCCGTGAGGGACATGGTGCTGCGGAATCATTCCGAAACCCCGCGAATTTTACTGGTGGGGCGAGGAATTTCACTCCCGGGATGGCCGTTGTTGTTCGAGATCCTTTGCTGCGCCTGGAAAACGGGCTCCGCTCAGGATGACGCATAACAAACAAGTGGCTCACAAATTTCGACCGGACCCTCTACCGGTACGGTGGTCACATTGACTTATATTCGCAGTTTCTGAAAAACTGAGCGTTGCAGTCGGTTGTTTTTGCGGTTTTTGCGATCTGGAATGGAAGTATTGCTCAATCTCGCCTGGATACTGCTGGTGCTTCCGGCGTGCTGGTTGTGGCGGCGAAGCGCAGCTTCGCGCCAGCGGCGGGGTGTAAGTTCGCTGCAATGCCTTCTGGCGCTGGCATCCATTCTGGTTCTGCTTTTTCCCGTAATCTCCGCTTCTGACGATCTCCATGCCATGCGCGCCGAAATGGAAGACTCTTCCATCAGCAAGCGCGCCGTGCGGCAGGCGGGAAGCGATCGACACTCAGCGAGTCGCGTGCAAGGGCATCCGGCGCTTATGACAGCGACACCCGTGCTGCCTGCTCCGGAAGTTCGAGTTTTCGAGCTGCCCCATTTCGCCGAATTGCCCATAGCGCGCCCCTTGGTTTCTCGGAGCTGCCGCGCACCTCCTTCCCTTCTCACCTAGTCCGCGAAGTATCCGTCTCATTTCATTTCCCTGATCGTGCATCGTTTCCGCCCGCTAGATTGGCGAATACGATTGCCTGACTGTATGGGCATGCTTGGATTTGGAGTTTGTTGATGCGAAACAGATTATCGTCATGTTTCGGTGTTTGGATTGTGCTCAGCGTGGCGGCGGCCTACGCCGCAGCGCAGGCCGCGCAACCGCCCTCGCCCCGGGTTTGGACCTGGCAAGAATTAAGAGACCGCTTGGAACTGGATAATCCCACGCTGCTGGCAGATAAGATCAATATCGATGAATCCAAGGCAGAGGAGATTACCGCTTTTCTGCGGCCAAATCCGAGCTTTAATCTTACCGTCGATGGAACGCAGATCGCGCCGCATGACGGCGTCTGGAGGCCGTTTGCAGGAACGTTCGAAGTACCCGGTGTGAGCTACTTGCACGAGCGGCGGCACAAGCGCGAGCTTCGCCTGGAGAGCCAGAAGAGAGCGACGTCGATCGCCATCTTCAGCCACGACGACCTGAACCGAACAACCCTTTTCGGCTTGCGAAGTGCATTCGTATCGACGCTGCAAGCCAAAGCCACGCTGCAGTTGGCCAAAGATGATCTGGTCTATTGGGACCGCGTGCTCGGCATCAGCCGCGACCGCTTCACCGCGGGCGACATCGCGCAGATCGACCTCGACCGACTGGAGTTACAACGAGTGCAGTATGAGGCGGATGTGCAGACGGCGGAGGTGAACTTGCGGACGGCCAAGATCGAACTGCTTACCATGCTGAACGACCGTACTCCGATTGAGCAGTTCGATGTCGCCGGAATGTTCGATTTCGAGGACCAGCTTGCGCCGCGCGAGGACTTTCGAACAATCGCCATGGACACGCGCCCTGATCTGAAGGCTGCAGTCGAGGCGGTCGAGAAGGCCCAAACCGATCACAAGCTGGCAGTGGCCAACGGCTCGACCGACCCGACCCTGAGCGCGTGGTACACGCATAACGCTTCGACCAATAATCCATTTGCCTATGACACGTTGGGGGTGAGCGTCAGCGTTCCGCTGCGCATCTTCGACCGCAATCAAGGTGAGAAGTTGCGCACGCAGCTCGACATCACGCGAAATGAAAAATTGCGGGATGCGGCGGAGGCACAGGTGCTCAGCGACGTAGACACCGGCTACGCTACGGTGGAGAGCAATCTGGTTCTGCTACGCCCCTACAAACAGAAATACCTGGCGCAGGCGCTGCGAGTGCGAGACACCATGTTCTTTTCGTACCAGCATGGTGGCGCTTCCCTGCTGGATTTCCTCAGCGCGGAGAGCGATTACCGCGCCGTGGAGTTGAGCTACATAAATCTCGTCGGAGCCTATCTGTCCGCCGCAGCCCAGCTGAACGAGGCCGTGGGGCGGGAGGTGATTCAATGAAAAACAATTTTGCTTGCCGTCCTTTATGCATGGCGCTTGCCTGCGGAATGCCGCTTCTGATGGCTGGATGCAACAGCAAGACCGATGCGCAGCAGGAAGCGCCGCCTCCGACCGTAGTTGAGGCGGAAATGAACGCCAATAACTTCAAGGTGGACCATCCTGAATTGTTCCCGCTGGTGACCGCGGTGGAACACAAGGCTGTTCCGGCTTTGAACGTGACGGGCGTCGTGCAACCCGATATCGCGCGCTCGGTGCCGGTGATTTCCCTGGCCTCCGGGCGCGTAATCGATGTGAAAGCCAAACTGGGCGATGAGGTGAAGAAAGGCCAGTTGCTCATGCAGGTGCAGAGCACTGACGTTTCCGGCGCCTATCAAACCTATTTGAAGGCGGTGAACGACGAACGCCTGGCGCGAGTTCAACTGGAGCGTGCGCAAACGCTCTACGAGAAGGGCGCAATTGCAAAGAGTGCGCTCGAAATCGCACAGGACGCAGAAGACGACGCCAAAACCGACTTGAATGCCGCCATCGAACAATTGAAACTGCTGCGCGTTGATAAAGACCATCCCTCGGCGATTGTCGATGTCACCGCGCCGATCTCTGGCGTCATTACCGACCAGGAGGTTGTGACCGCATCAGGCGTGCAGGCGTTGTCAGGCCCGAATCCATTTACCATCTCCGATCTTTCTTATGTGTGGGTCGTCTGCGACGTTTATGAAAACGATCTCGATGCGGTGCACGTAGGCGAAACAGCCGACGTGCGGTTGAATGCGTTTCCGGACAAAACGTTGAAGGCGCGGATCGATAACATTCTGCCCATCCTCGATCCCAGCATCCGCACGGCAAAAGTACGGCTGGAGGTGCCGAATCCGGGCTTGATGCGCGTGGGCATGTTCGCCACCGCGACGTTTTATGGGCGGAAAGCGGAAGTACGCGCGGCGGTTCCCGCAACTGCCATATTGCACCTGCACGACCGCGACTGGGTTTACACGCCGCTGGGCAATGGGCATTTCAAGCGCCAGCCGGTGGCATCGGGAGACATGCTGCCCAACAACATGCAGGAAGTCATTTCGGGCATTAAACCGGGCGATCAGGTGGTATCGAATGCCCTGGCGCTGCAAAACACAGTGGAGCAATAGATAAATGATTCGCCGCATAGTCGACTTCGCGTTAGGCAACCGTCTTCTGGTAATCGCCTTCGCTGTGATTTTGTTTGGCGGCGGGATTGTCGCGTTTCATGACCTGCCCATTGAGGCCTATCCCGATGTTGCCGACAACTATGTGGAAATCATCACGCAGTGGCCGGGAATTTCGGCGGAGCAGATTGAGCAACAGGTCACGATCCCGCTGGAGATCGTAATGAACGGAATCCCCGGCGTCGTACATTTGCGATCTTTCTCTCTCTTCGGTCTTTCCGACCTGAAACTGATTTTCGGCGACGAAACCGATAACGCTTGGAACCGGGAGCGGGTGCTGGAGCGGCTGAGCCAGGTCACGCTTCCTCCTGGTGTAAATCCGCAGATGGGGACGGATTGGAGTCCGGTCGGACAGATATATTTCTTCACGCTGCACAGCGACAACCCGGCCTACGACCCGATGGAGTTGAAATCGATCGAAGACTGGGTAGTTGAGAAGAATTTCAAGTCCGTCCCGGACATTGTGGACGTCGCCAGTTTCGGTGGGCCCACACGCGAATATCAGGTACGGGTGGATCCCAACAAGTTAGTTGCGTATGGGCTGAGCCTGGCGCAAATCGAGCAGCAGCTTGCCAACAATAATGCCAACGCGGGCGGCAGCTTCATCCAGGAGGGGCAGCAGCAGATCAACGTGCGCTCGGTGGGGCTGGTCGATAAAGTTCACGACATTGAAGAAACGGTCATCTACACCAAGAACGGCACGCCCCTGCGCATGAAAGATATTGCGGTAGTCGCGCAGGGGCCGAAGATTCGCCTGGGCCAGTTCGCGCGCGCTTGCCGTGATTGTCCCTACGGCCCGAATGGCGCTATCCTGCGCGAAGACGGAAAAGTCATAGACAACGAGGACGTGGTCTCCGGCATTGCGCTGCTGCGCAAAGGTGCTCCGGCCGATACCGCGCTGCAGGGCATTCATGAAAAAGTAAAAGAGATGAACGATCACATCCTGCCCAAGGGCGTGAAGATCGTTCCCTTCATCGACCGCAGCGATCTGGTGCATTTCACCAGTCATACCGTGCTGCATAACCTCACGGAAGGAATGATTCTGGTCACGATCATTCTCTTCGCCTTCCTTGGCAACGTGCGCGGCGCGCTGATTGTGGCGGCGACGATTCCCTTTTCTCTGTTGTTTGCCTCGATCTGCCTTGATCTGCGCCAGATCCCCGCCAACCTGCTTTCTCTGGGCGCGCTGGACTTCGGCATGGTGGTGGATGGCGCAGTGGTGATGATCGAAAACATCGTGCGCCACATGAGCTTCCACAATGGCAGTGCAACGCCTACAGAAAAAATTGGCGAAGCGGCCCATGAAGTGCAGCGCCCGGTTTTTTATGCCATCGCGATCATCATTACCGCGTATCTGCCCATTTTTACTCTTGAGCGGGTCGAAGGCCGGTTGTTTCACCCCATGGCGTGGACGGTCGCGTTCGCGCTGCTGGGAGCACTTATTTTTTCAATCGGGATCGCCCCCGTGCTGGCCAGTTTCGCCTTCGCCAAAGGCGCGAAGGAGTGGCGCAATCCGGTAATGGAGTTTCTGACGGAACGCTATCGCCATGCCGTCCGCTGGGCGATTCGGGAGCGAGCGCTCACGGTAGGGGTGGGAGTGGTGAGCCTTTTCGTGGCGATCTATCTCGCCTTTGGCGGCGTCATCGGCTCCGAATTTCTCCCTCACCTGGATGAGGGCGCTCTTTGGGTACGCGGTACGCTCGCTCCCAGCACGGGACCGGACGAAGGCATTCGAGTTTCCAATCAGGCACGAATCGTGCTCTGTTCGTTCCCCGAGGTGCCGCAGTGCACCAGCCAGGTGGGCCGTCCGGATGACGGAACCGATACGACCGGTTTCTTCAATACTGAATATTTCGTTGATCTTAAACCCAAAGAGCAGTGGCGGCCGGTGTTCCATCAGAATGTGGACGAACTGATCGCCGCCATGAATCGCGAATTGAACAAAATTCCCGGCGTAGTTTGGGGCTTTTCTCAACCAATCGAAGACAACATGGAAGAGGCGGTCAGCGGGGTGAAAGGCGAGCTGGCGACGAAGGTGTATGGCGACGATTTGAAAGTGCTGGAAGAAAAAGCCGATCAGATTGTCGGCATTATGGGCAAAGTCAAGGGCATTGAGGATCTGGGCGTATTTCGCGTTCTAGGCCAACCCAATCTGAATCTCACCGTCGATCGGGATGCCGCCGCCCGCTATCAGATCAACGTTGCAGACGTGCAGGACGCAATTCAGACCGCGGTCGGCGGCAACGCGCTTACCCAGGTGCTGCAAGGCGAGGCGCGCTACGATCTGGTGCTCCGCTATCTGCCTCCATATCGCGACACGCAGGAGGCCATCGAGAAAATTCGGCTGCTTTCTCCCACCGGCGAGCGGGTTTCGTTGGCGCAGCTATGCAAAGTCTCCGTGGTAGATGGCGGATCGGAAATCTACCGCGAGGGCAATCAGCGCTACGTGGCTATTAAATACAGCGTGCGCGGGCGCGATTTGGGCGGAGCTGTGGAAGAAGCCATGGACAAGGTCAACAAGCAGGTTCAACTGCCCAAGGGATATCACATCAATTGGGAGGGTGAATACCAGAGCAAGAAACGGGCCGACGAACGGCTGCTGATCGTGCTGCCGATTACGATTTTCATCATCTTCATCATCCTTTATACGATGTTCCGCTCATTCAAATGGGCGATGCTGATACTGGCTAACGTGGCCATGGCGCGCGTTGGAGGCTTGCTGGCGCTTCTGTTTACGGGAACGAACTTCAGCGTTTCTTCCGGCGTGGGATTTTTGGCTCTGTTTGGAGTTTCAGTGCAGACCGGCGTGATCATGCTTGAGTACATCAATCAGTTGCGGGCGCGGCGGTATTCCATCGAAGACGCGGCAGTCGAAGGAGCGGTGCTCAGGTTGCGTCCCATCATGATGACGATGCTGGTGGCAACGCTGGGATTGTTGCCCGCGGCCTTGTCGCACGCTATCGGTTCCGATTCGCAGCGGCCATTCGCTATCGTGATCGTCGGCGGCCTAATCGCAGACCTGGTGATGAGCATCTTCCTTCTGCCAACGCTTTACGTCTGGGTCGCAGGCGAGTTGGATGTACTGCCGCCGGCTGAGCCGGGGTTTGCCGAAGGAGAGCACGTGGATTAGCTTGGCGCTCGAGGCAATCTCTCGCGTCAACGTTCTTCGAACACGTATTCGTGCTGCGCGTCGCGGATCGTCAGCGTTCGTTTCGCTCCGGAGCCCGCCACGAACTCAAATCCCAACTCGCCCGGTACGATGGTAATGAAGGAGATCGTGCCATCCGGATTCTTGCGGCTGGCGACTTCGCTTTTCCAGTCGCCAAAATCGAAGATCGTTGCGGATCCCGATGTGCTGACGTTAAGTTCACCGAGCTTTGCATTCACGTAGTGTCTGGCGAGCTTCGCACTCTCCGCCGCATCGGCCGGGATGGTCATCAATTTGCGCTCAGCGGCCAGGTCAGCATAGAAACTTTTTGCGTCAGCATTCAGCAGCCCCTCGGCCTCCGGATGCCCGTCGAACAGAACCTCGAGTAACTTGCGCTGGATGCGGTTGCGCAGCAGCCAGCCAGGGTCAGCATTCGTAAGGATGACTAGGCCCACGTTTTGCTGTGGCAGCCACATCATGTCGCTGTGATATCCGATCAAATCGCCGCCGTGATGCACTACGGGTACGCCGTAAGTCGTATCGACCTCCAACCCCATCCCGTAGGTGACATCCTTGCCGATGCTGACTTGCGGAGCGCGGCGCTCGAGCAACGGTTCTTTCGAAATGTAAGTCGTTCCATCCGGCAGCTTGCCCTCCGCGAGTTCCATGGAGATATACTTCAGCATGTCGTTGACGCTGCTCCAGGCGCCGCCGGCGGGCCGCGCCGGGACGACGGCATCGTTTACCGCCGTCATCGCTTTGGAGGTTTTTCCATCAATGTCGGGAGAATGTGAGCCGGCGTGGTTGGCGGACAAAGCCCGCTTGGCGTCGAAGGTCGTCTCCTTCATCCCCAATGGATCGAACACATATGACTGCATGGCGCTGTCGTATGCAGCTCCCAACTCCATGCCGGGGTGGATCACGTGGGCTGCGGTATAGCCTGCCGCTGCAGCCATAAGGTTGGAATACTGGAAGAGTTCGCCGAATTTCGACGTAGGCTGCATGGTGCCGAGAAGAGCCATCGTGCTCTCGGGCGTCATCTTTCCATAATCGAAGATCCATTCCAGATCCTGCCGCGGCATTCCGGTGCAGGCGCAAATCAGATGTTTGACCAGAACGCTGCGGGTTGTCTCCGCGTCGCCCAGCTTGAAACTTGGAAAAATCTTGATGACCGGGGTGTCCCATGTGATGCGATGTTCGTCGACGAGTTTGGCGAGCAAAAGCGTGGTCATCGCCTTGGTATTCGAGGCGATCATGAACAGCGTGTCGCCATCCGGTTTCTCGGTGCCGCCCAGGTCCTTCACCCCAAACCCGCCGGCAAAGACGACCTTGCCATCTTGCACCACTCCAAGGCCAACCCCGGGAACGCCCAAGGCTTTTTGTCCCTGTTCGACGAAGCGGCCCAACTCCGCAATGCGCGCCTGGTCAAGAGTGTTCGCCTTCTTTCCGGCAAAGGACTCGCGGGTGAAGCCCTTGGGCAACAAGCGGCTGAATATCAGGGCAATCTGAGAGCCGCGTTTGCCCGCGACCGCATCCGCAACATCTTCGATAATGACGGTCCAGCTTGAACCTGAGTAATAGACGATCGCGGCCACTCCGCGCTTCTCATTCGGCGAAGTCTGATAAGCATAGACGCGGCGGCGGCTCCAGCCATCGCGGTCGGGAAGATCGTTCGTGACCTTGAGCGGCCACTTAGCATCGGGCTTGTACGCCTTCCAGGCGGCAGCCAGGGCTTCATCCGGTCCCTGGGCTTGTACGTCGACCAGCGCAACCCAGGAATCTCCCTCGGGCGCTTCGAGGATAGTGGCCGGTCCGCGGACGCGAATTGACCAGTCTTGCGGCGCGATGAAGGCATTGCCCTGCACAGTCGTCTTGGGAGTGTCGGCAGAGAGCTTTTCCGGCGCTTGTGCGTTCGCGGCCTGAAGAGACGGCTGAGCCGACGCAGGACGAACTTCCTCCAGAAGAAGGGCAAAACCAAGAGCCAACAAGAGGGAGACGCAGAGTTTTTTCATAGAGCGGAAATTCTAAGCCCAGGCTTGACCAGGAGCAAATCATATTCGAGATTGCGGGTCAGCCTGCGCCCCGCGGTCTTCGGCAATATCAGGGGACGAGATTGCGCTCCCACTTTTCGACGGTAGATGGTATCGACCCGCTCAGCAGCGCTGCGAACGCTGCCAGCGTCTGGCGGGCTTCGCCGATCGGGTAGTAAAACGCCTCCCAATGGTCGCTGTCTTCGCCGTCGTGATTGGGAATGACGTAATCGAATTGCCAGCCCTGTTGGAGTTCGCGATAGGCGGCGGAAGCACGCTTTTCGATATCCTCCAAATCTGGTAACGATAAATTGGTCTTTTGTCGCGTGGTGCGACGCAGCAGCTTGCGGCGCATGATGTCGGTAAGAAGGTCGGGAAGCGAGACGTTCCGTTCGGGCGATTGCAGGTATGTGATTTCTTCTTTCGACAAGGGAGAGAGGAGCACGCTGAGCTTCTGTACCCTTGCGAGCTGCTGATGGGTCTGCAATGCGCGCCCGATTCCGGGATTTCCCTCAAACAAAACGTCGCCTTTTTCCAATAGGGATTCGAGTTCCGGAATATTGAGCGCCTGCAGATCGGCGCGAACTTCGAGAACCGCGTAGCGTTTGTCGGATCGCAACTTCTCGACTTGTTCACGCGTGCGGAAGTAATAATCCTTGCCTTCGATTTCGCCGGGCCGGGGCGTGCGGCTGTTGACGAGCACGAGCTTGTGCAATTTCGCGCTCAACCCGGGGTGAAATTTGGCCAGCGACTTATGCAGCGGCGTCTTGCCGACGCAGGAAGGGCCACAGAGGATGACCAGACGGCCGCCCCTGGAACCCACCTTCTTCTCGTTGCGAATCATCATTCCCTGCCAGACAGTCTACGAGAAATCGACAAGTTCGGCGTCTTTGCCTGCCGGGTGTTATCAGTGCGAGACTAGCCGCTAAGCCCATCGCGGGACGAGTCTGCCAGGAGGAGAAAATTGAGAGCTCCGCAAAGCAAGAAAATTTGGGTTACGTTAAGCGGACTGCCGCTGAGTTTTGAATTCGACTGGCCGTTTCATCGCTCGACTTCGGGAGCTGACTTCTGGGTGCTGCATGGGGATATCCTTATGGAGAACTCGCAGGGGCTGCACGCGCTGGTGTCATTGAATCTGTCCGCTACGGTGCGGGAGGTGCTGCCCTCGCTGGAGCCGCAGGACGCCGAAGCGCCGGTGATCAACGCACTGCGAAAGGAAATTGATCACAAGCAGATTGAGTTTGCGAAGTCGGGCAAGCTGCTGCCGGTGGCGTTTTCCAGCCGGGATTACGATTTCAAGCGGCAAAAATGGGTGTTTGGGAAAGCCGGGGACCAGGTCATCGCGACCTTTATCGAAAGAAAGGTTTATTGGCAGACCAAGCTGGGCGGCGATGAGAAGCGCGTCTGGATCGGCGATCCAACCGATGCGCAATATTTGGGAACGACGTCGTCCCAACTTGTGGAGATCGGCCGCAGCCTCGTCGCCGCCAATGGACTGATAAGTGTGGAAGAGGAATGGGCCGAGGCTGCGCCCGGGCTGTTGGCGCAGGCGGAAAGATTCGAGGGCGCGATGCGAAACGCCGTGGCAGAGCTGGAGAAGAAGCACGCGTTTGAGAGAGGGTAACGTTGCGCCGGAAGAGCGCATCATTCATTCGATCGCACAGCCTTATGCGAGCGCCACTAGCGCCATCGGCACAACCCGAACCTCGTGTCCTCCCGATTTTTCCTTCCGGCAGACTCTTTCGGGATTCGAAAGTGCGGTTACTCTGAGCGCTTACTTGAAAACAATCCCCAGAAAACCTCGGTACGATCCATGCTTTGGCCTGCAACGCGCTTGTAAAGCGACCGCATCCAAGGGGGTTTAGCATTGTGAGGGTGTGGCGACGACGAGGGCTGGACGCGTGAGAGCACTACGGAATCTGCACACCACAACGGCCAGAGGTACATAAAGGAACGATGCACGCGAGAAAGCATAAAGGACTGTAGCGATGAGGCATGTTCTCGCCCGTCTCGCGATTGCGGTGCTGGCGTTGGCTATAGCGGCCGCGTGGGCGCAAGAGCCGCAACAGACTCCGGGTGCGCAGCCTACTCCGGAACAGAATTCTCCGCAAAATCCGCAAAGCGGCAGCCTGACAGCGTCGCAGCAGAAGACTCCCGAGCCCTTACCGGAGAACCCGACGCCCCAGAAAGAGAGCAGCGACAATACCGTGCAGGCGGCCAAGGAGATGGCCGAGACGGGATTGAAAAGGGCACGGGATTGGGAGTCGAACTGGATTGCGGGAATTTATGTGGGCAGAAACCGCAAGCTGGTGCCGCTGAACCGTGAGGAGCGCCTGGATTATTACCTGCGGCAAACGTTCACCCGGCCTGAGGATTATCTGAAGAGAATGTTTGCGGCCGGAGTGGACCAGGCGCGCGGCGTGCCCCATCAGTGGGACGATGGGTGGGCCGGGTACACGGAGCGGTTTGCTTCACGCGAGGGGCAGTTTTTCACTTCGAATTCAATTGCGGCGTTAGGAAATGCGAAGCTGGGATACGAAGTGCGTTACGACAAGTGCAAGTGCGACCGGTTCAAGCAACGGTTGCACCATGCGATCATGCGGAATTTTTTGACTTATGACCAGAGCGAGGGGAATTTGCGTCCGCAATGGGCCTTGTACGGCGGGGCGTTTGGAGGAGGCCTACTGTCGACGGCGTGGAAGCCAAGTCCGAAGAATGCGTGGGCAAATGGAGGATGGGCGGTGCTGGGGCAGGCGGCGTATGGGTCGCTGGTGAACTTGATTACGGAATTTTCGACGGAGATCAATCGGAAGCAGGGGGTGAAGAAATAAGAGGGGTACCGCGCACTGCCGACGCCGAAGAAAAACCCGGTCATGGGCGGGGGCTTGAAATTCTTTGTTCTGGGCTATTCAGCGAGAGGTGACGATTCTCGTATCGCTATATCGCGTGCACCAGACGAGTGTGCGACCAGTGCTGGGGCTAACGTCTTCACGGGCCCCTTTGATGCCCCCACCACGCCGCAGGCACCCTTGAAAACCTGTGCTAGAAACTGTTTGCACGTGCGCAAAACGGAGTGACGAATTCTGGCATACCGGGATTGATCCTGGGATATGGGTACCGACAGCGCAGCGCGGTATTTTGCGATCCAGGCCTCCTCGTTGGAAGGTTCGACTGGAGTTTGAATGAAACCCATTGGCGCACTCTCCCATTTGGTTTTTTTGCCAGACGGGATTTATACGCGATAATCCAGCTCATGCCATCGCCTTCAAGAACTAATTCGTTAGGGCGATGGCTTTAGTCCTTATCCGCTGAACGATTGTCCCCTGTTTTTTCAGGCGGTATCTCAACTCGGTTGGATTGTGTGTTCATGGATTTTGTCGGCTGGCACGGGAGGGGGAAGTGAAATCCCCCGTCCACATTACGGTGAACTCGGGGTTTTGCCCGGTCAAGCGTGTATTTTGATCCAGGCGCAGTGAAACCTTTTCCAAAGATCGCTCGTCCAAGTGGCGTATTATCTTCGTTGTTTCCCGCGGGCATATCCGAGGTTTAGGAGGTTCTTGTGGTTTCTTCAGGAGCCCCGATACGTCTTTTGTGCGCAAAAGCCTTGATTGTTGGAGCGCTGATTTCCCATGCCCAAACCTACTCGGGTTCTGTTCCGGGTTCTCCAGGGCAAAGTCTTCCGACTGGAAATGCAGCAAATCCTTATTCGGGCAGCGTGCCGGCGAAGCTCATCGCGGGTCGCATGCCGCTGTCCCTGCAAAATGCGATTGATCTCGGACTCAAGCACAACCTCGGACTACTACTTTCACGATCTGATGCCGTTGCCGCTCG
>JASHQM010000064.1 GCA_030039165.1 Candidatus Sulfotelmatobacter sp.
TCGCGCGCCCTGGCACACTTGCTCGAAGAGCAACACCCTGACGCGGTTGTGTCGGATATGAACAAGAAGCTGCGCACTGGAAAGGTCTTCGTCGACTGGAGCCAGAACGATGAACACAAAACGACGGTCGCGGTTTATTCGCTGCGTGCGCGAGAACGTCCTACAGTTTCGACGCCGGTGACGTGGGAAGAAGTCGAGCGCGCGCTGAGGAAAAAAGATGCAAGCATGCTGGTTTTCGAAGCTCCGCAAGTGGTGATGCGAGTGGAAAAAATGGGCGATTTATTTGCCCCCGTGGAGACCTTGAAGCAGCGGCTGCCGAATCTCAAAGCAATCGCAACGGACGCGAGTACCAGGGAGCGGGGGGTAGCCTCCCAAGGCAGCGAAGATGGGCGGAAAAAAACTGGAAGTGTCCAGGTTAAGAAAGCCGCAAAACGTGCGCGGGGAGAGAAAACAAGGCGCAAAGTATAATTCCAGCGCAAACATTCTCCGAGACCTCGTTCATGGCCCAATTATTTGCCGGAACCTCTGGATGGGCTTATCCAAGCTGGAAGCCCGAGTTCTATCCTGAAAAACTCGCGCAAAAGAAGTTTCTTGGTTTCTACTCGACTCAACTCAATACGGTGGAAGTGAACTTCACGTTCCGGCAGTTAGTGAAGGAAACGACGATTCAAAACTGGATTCAGGAAACTCCACCGCATTTCCGGTTCGGCGTTAAGGCTCATCAGGTCATCACGCACATCAAGAGGTTGAAAGAAACGCAGGATTTTGTGCCGCGATTTCTGGCCACCATCGAGCCATTGGCGAGCGCGGGCAAGCTGGGGCCGGTGTTGTTCCAGTTGCCCCCGAATCTGAAGGCGGACGCCGCTCTACTCGAAGATTTTTTAGGGTTGCTGCCGCGCGCGGTTCCTGCGGCATTTGAATTTCGCCATGAATCCTGGTTCACAGATGCCACTTGGGAACTGCTAAAGTCTCACAACACTGCATTGTGCGTGGCCGAAACTGAAGAACGAACCACACCCGACGTAGTGACTGCACCATTCGTTTATTATCGCTTCCGCAAGCCAACCTACAGCGGAGAAGAGCGTCAAGCCATGATCGTACGCGTGCGCGAGCATTTGGCTGGCGGACGGGATGTGTTTGCATATTTCAAGCACGAGGAAACTGCGCAGGGAGCTTTATATGCAGTTGAACTGCGGCACGAAGTTCAGCAAAGTCCGGATTGAGGCGGCAGCATCCCTTTCATCACTTCCCTGGGCGTCCGATAACGCGCATACTGCCGTCACATCGTTGCCATGCCTGCGGAAGCGAATGCGCGTGCACTTTCTGGGTTTCTCGACTACCTGAGAATCGAGAAAGGATTGGCACCGCTATCGATCGCCGCTTACCGCACCGATATAGACCAGTTCGCCAGTTTTTTGGAAAAACGCAGGCGGGTGCTTGCGGGTGCGCGACGAGATGACGTTCGCGACTTCCTGCAGCGGCTTTTTTCGCATCAGGTCGACGGGCGCAGCGTGGGGCGAAAGCTTTCGGCGCTGCGGCATTTTTATCGATTTCTGCTTCTCGACAAGAAAATTGATCACGATCCCACGCTCAACCTCGCGTCGCCGAAGCAATGGAAGGTGCTGCCGAAATCGCTGGCCCGCGACGAAATGGAAGCCACGCTGGACGGCGCAAGAACGCTGCATAGGAGTTCATCCCGCAAGGACAGCGATGCGCTCACTTTGCGGGATCGAGCGATGGTTGAGGTTTTTTATGCAGGAGCGTTGCGAGTCTCCGAGCTCGTGAACACCAAGCTCGAAGATCTCAAACTGGAAAGTGGTTATATGCTGGTTCGCGGCAAAGGTGATAAGGAGCGCATCGTTCCGCTTGGGAAATCGGCGCAAGCTGCGCTCAGCGAGTATTTGAGAGAGGCACGTGGGTTGCTGGCAAGAAAGGGCCACGATGCCGCAGATTCGGAGAAAAATTCACCTCTGCTATTTATCGCTCGCGGCGGACGCAAGTTGACCCGGCAGCGCGTGTGGCAAATGGTGCGGGCGGCGTCGGCCGGTTCAGGACGCGCCGCTTCCCCACATATGCTGCGCCATTCCTGTGCCACGCACATGGTGGAAAACGGCGCCGATCTGCGTACGGTGCAGACGATTCTCGGCCACGCGGATATTTCGACCACGCAGGTCTACACTCATTTGGCGCTTGATCGGTTGCGCACGGTGTATCAGAAACATCATCCGCGGGCGCGAGTGAGATGAGATCGCAGAAACAGATTCACCACAGAGACACAGGAGCACGGAGAAAGTCAATTCACGTGCTAGTGGTTTTGTAGCGACCTATGCTTTCTGCAACGTCGAACCAGAGGCAGCGGACAATTGTCAGCAAAGCCGTCGCGAATTTTCTGCGCCATCTGCGGGAAAGCAATTCGTCGGCGCATACGATCAAGGCCTACAACCATGACCTTGTACTCTTTGCGAACTACGTTGGCGCGCGTGACTGGAAGGAAATCGACCACATCGCTGTACGCGGGTTTCTCTCCCAGCTTTACGAAAAAGGATTGAGCAAAACGTCGGTGGCCCGTGCATTGGCCGGCGTGCGATCGCTCTATCGTTGGCTGGCGCAGGAAGGAGTTATCGAGCAGAATCCGGCGAAACTGGTGGCTACGCCGAAACTTCCGAAGAAGCTTCCGCGCGTGCCGACGATAGAAGAGATGAATGCTGTGATCGACGGCGAGATGCCCGAAGTGGCAGCTTTTCCTGAGCGCGACCGGCTCCTTTTCGAACTGCTTTATGGTTGCGGTATCCGCAATTCGGAACTGACCGGAATCAATCTCGACGACATCCGGATGAGCGCCGAAGCGATTCTGATTCGCGGCAAAGGAAAAAAAGAACGCTATGTCCCCTTCGGAGATTCGGCAAAATCCGCGCTTGCGGCATACCTGCCGGAGCGGGCGAAGGTCCTGGCCGAATCAAACAAACACTCGGCAGCGCTCTTGATCAACCGGCGCGCCGGGCGACTGACGACGCGCAGCGTGGGAAGAATCGTTAAGAAAATCGCGGTGGCCAAGGGACTGTCACCGGATGTGCATCCGCATACTCTGCGCCACGCTTTTGGGACACACATGCTCGAAGAGGGCGCAGACCTGCGCGCCATTCAGGAATTGCTCGGACACGAGCGGTTGGCCACCACCCAGCGCTACACGCAGTTGTCGATGAAGCATGTGTTGCAGGTGTACGACCAGACTCATCCGCGGGCGAAGTAGCGCGCCACGCCCAGCTGCTTCACAGCAAAGGCCCGGGCGCGACCCTGGGGTTTCGCTAGCGCCGCGTTCGCCGCAATTCTTCCCACATTTTGACCACGCGCGACTTCAGCTCCGCGGTCATCTTTTCGTAGGCCTCTTCCGATGCGGTGTTCTCCGGCGGCGGAGTGATCAAATCGCCGAACATGATCTTCAGCGGCCTGAATCCTTGAAATGGCTTATTGCGCGGCCAGGCGTCATAAAAGCCGTCGATTGCGACAGGCGCGATGGGAACCTGCATGTGTATGGATAAGATGGCGGCGCCTTTCCTGAACGTTTTCGGCGTGCCGTCGATTGACCGCTCACCTTCAGGATAGAGAACGAGGGCGCGGCCCTGCCGCAGGCCGAAAGCACCGGCTCGCATGGCCGGGATGAGATTGGCGTCCGGATCGACGACGACCACGCGCAGCGAACGCGCCAGCCGCCGCATAAATCCTTCGCCAAAAATCTCGCTGGTGCCGATGGAGAATACTTTCTTGAAGATTGACGACGGCAAAATGCTGCCGAGGATGATGGGGTCAATGAAGCTTTGATGATTTGAACAGATGAGATAAGGACCGGTTCGAGGCAGTTTTTCGATGCCACTCACCTTCAAGTCGAAACGGTCGAGTGCGATGAGTTGTATGATTCGCGAGACGACATACCAGAATGCGGCACTGATGGATTGCGGGCGAAGCGCAATCACTTCAAAAGGCTCTGGTCCTTCCGCCAGAATGGCCTTCCAGCCGGCAAAGGCGGAACGTTCCTGAGTCTTCGCTCCGACTGCCGCACTTTGCAACACGGCATCGACCAGGTCGCGGACGGTGTAAAGCTCGGCGAGCTGCGATTCCTGCACATTGCCGCCAAGCTCCTGCTCGATACGACTTAATACTTCAATACGCTGCATGGAATCGAGACCGAGATCGAGTTCCAGATTGTAGGAGGGCCGAATGCTTGAGGGTCCATTGTGTGCCGAGTCGCGCAGAACGTTCAATGCTCGCCGTACATCTTGCCGATCGAGCCAGGCTCTCTCGTCGGAAGTCAGAGGTTTTTCTGTCGGGGACCCAGCTTTATCCGCCAAGGTGGGTGACTGCTTCGTTCTTACTCGATGCTCTACTTCAAAGCGCTTGATCTTGCGCGTCGTGGTGCGGGGAAGATCTTCTTGCCAGATTTCATAGCTACCGATGCGCTTAGTGGAAGGGAGTTGCTGCGACAAGTTCTCAATATCGAATCGAATCACCTCTTTCGCATTGACAATTTTTCTTTGCCGCAAGACATCGAAGTTGGGAACGATCACGGCATGCAGCCGGTCGCCACCCGCACCCGGCTTGCCTTCCAGGCCGATCACGGCAAGTTCTTTGATATAGGGCGATTTCAAGTAATGAGCCTCGACTTCTTCGGGATAGATGTTCTTGCCGTTGCTGAGAACGATGACTTCTTTTTTTCTTCCGGTGAGAAAAAGATTGCCGTGCACATCGAAGTACCCGAGATCACCAGTGTGCAGCCATCCATCACGAAGCGCTTCCGCGGTGGCGTCAGGACGATTCCAATAGCCTTTCATGACCACCGAGCCGCGCAGTGCAACTTCACCTGCAGAATGTGCCCCGTTTTCCCGAGGGTGCGGGTCGAGGATCTTTGCCTCGACTCCCTTGAGTACCTTACCTACCGATCCGATCACGTTATTCCTAGGCGAATTCGCGAACACTGCGGCGGTGGTCTCAGTAAGTCCGTACGCTTGCAATATGTCGATGCCGAGGGCGTAGAAATCCCAGGCGATATCGGGATCGAAGCGCGAACCTCCCGTAACGAGATACCGCATCTTGCTGCCGAGAGTTCGATGCACTCTGGAGAAGAAAAAACGGCCAGCGTTGATGCCGATTCTGCGCAGGGCGCGGTTGGAACGCAGGAGAGCCTTGAACAGGTTCTCTGCGATTGCGCCGCGTTTTTTCACTTCGTCAAAAATGCGCTGATGAATCAGATAGAAAAACTGCGGAACGACGGCGAAGGCAGTGATGTTTCGTTCTTGCAGGGCGCGCAGAAGCTCGGTTGTATTGAGCGTTTCGAGATACACGACGCGCGAGCCTTTCACCAGCGGCAAAAGCAGATTGGCCATTTGCGCCAGCACGTGAAACATGGGTAGAACGCCCAGCAGGGCGTCGTCGGGGCCGATATCGACCCAGTTGAATACTGCTTCGACCTCGCCGAGAAAATTGGCGTGGGTGAGCATGACGCCTTTGGGATCGGCGGTTGTGCCGGAAGTGTAGAGCAGAGCAGCAACATCGTCGCGGGCCGAGGGTGAAGGCTGAAAAATTTCCGGATTAAGGATTGAGGTCAGACTGTCCCGCTTGTGACCCGGGCTTGACTGAGTCGCTGAGCTCCAGGAATCCATGTCGATGAGGCCGATTTCAATTTGTCGAGCTGCCTCGGCGGCGAGTTTCGAATGCCGCTCGTCGCAAAAGAGCGCCGAAGCGCCGCTGTCATTGAGCAGCCGGGCGAGTTGATCGGCATGCAGGGCGGTATCGAGAGGAACCACGGTGCATCCGGCAGCGATGGTTCCCAGGTAGGCTGCGACCCAACGCGGGCTGTTATTGGCCAAAATGGCGAGCCGTGCACCTTGGACGAAGCCTTTTTCTCCGATCCAGCGCCCGACTGATTCCGCCATGCGGCGCAGCTCAGCATAGGTGCACTTTTCGAGCTGGTTGTGGCCTTGGAGTTCGAGGGCAACATTGTTCGGCCAGCGCTCGGCGCATGCGACGAAGCGGTCGTAGAAAGTGGGCATGCTTCGTGGGGAATATACACGAAGATCGGGTTTCAGGGCCGGAAATACCTAAGGACCAAGGCGCGCCAAGCGGGCACTGCGGGGACTCGGCGGTGATTGCTTTCGCATGTGCCGCTCACGATTCCTCCGCATCTAATTATGCTAGGCTAAAAGAGTTACTTTGGGGCAGTTCCCGCCCTCTGAAGGATTTCACAGTTTGATCAACACTTTATTCGGAAAGATCTTTGGGACGAAGAACGATCGCTTCGTCAAAAGCATGAGGCCCAGAGTTGCGGCTATCAATGCTCTTGAGCCACAGATGCAAAAGCTCACCGACGCCGAATTGCGCGCCAAGACCGAGGAATTTCGTCAGCGAATTCAGGAGCGACTGAGCCGGGTCAATGGCAAGCCGACAACGCCGGCGGAAGTAGAGCAAGAAGACGAAGACGATCCCGAGCGCCAGAAGCAGATCGAAAAAGAACAGTACGATAGCTTACAGGATGCGCTCGACGAAATCCTGGTGGAGGCCTTCGCCGTCGCGCGTGAGGCTGGCCGGCGCGTGCTTAACATGCGGCATTTCGACGTGCAACTGATTGGGGGCATGGTTCTACATAAGGGCATGATCTCGGAAATGAAGACCGGCGAGGGAAAAACGCTGGTTGCCACGCTGCCGGTTTATCTCAACGCGCTTAGCGGACGCGGCGTTCATGTGGTCACGGTCAACGATTATCTGGCCAAACGCGACTCCGAATGGATGGGCAAACTGTACCGGTTTCTCGGGCTGTCGGTCGGGGTGATTGTCCATGATCTCGATGACGATCAGCGGCGCGCGGCCTACGCAGCCGACGTGACTTACGGTACCAACAACGAATTCGGTTTTGATTACCTGCGCGACAACATGAAATTTGACCTGAAAGATTGTGTGCAGCGCGGGCACAACTACGCCATTGTTGACGAGGTCGATTCCATCCTGATCGATGAGGCGAGAACACCTCTGATTATTTCCGGTGCCAGCGAGGAGTCGACCGACAAGTATTACCGCGTCAACCGAATTATCCCGAAGCTGGAAAAGGGAGAAGAACTATCGCCCGAAGAGGTGCGTCAACTGCTGGGAAAAGACAATATTTCGCCGGAGAGAAGGGAGGCGCTGATTGAGGAACTTAACCGATCCGGCGACGAGCCTACCAGGACGATTCTTACGGGCGATTACGCAATCGATGAAAAGCACCGCAACATCACGGTTACCGATGAGGGATGGGAAAAGGTGGAGCAACTGCTGGGTATCGGCAACATCGCCGATCCGGAGAATTGGCCGCTCAAGCATCACGTAGAAACGGCAATCAAAGCACATGCGCTTTATCGACGTGACGTTGAGTATGTGGTCAAGGAGGGCGAAGTCGTCATTGTCGACGAATTCACCGGGCGCATGATGCCGGGCCGGCGCTGGTCGGATGGACTGCATCAGGCTATTGAAGCCAAGGAAAACGTCAAGATTGAGCGCGAGAATCAGACGCTGGCGACGATTACGTTTCAGAATTACTTCCGCATGTTCAAAAAGCTCGCGGGCATGACGGGCACGGCAGAGACCGAAGCGGCCGAGTTCGACAATATTTACAAGCTCGACGTGATCGTTATTCCCACGAATAAGAAGATGCAGCGCCTGGAAAATCCCGACGTCGTCTATCGCACGGAAAAAGAAAAGTACTTCGCTGTTGCCGATGAGATTCAGCAACTCAGCGCCAAAGGGCAGCCTGTGCTGGTGGGGACGACCTCGGTGGAGAAATCCGAGCGCATCGACCAGCTTCTGAAAAAGAAGGGCATCAAGAGTCACGTGGTGCTCAATGCCAAGTTCCACGAGCGCGAGGCCGAAATCGTCGCGCAGGCGGGACGCAAAGGGGCGATCACCATCGCCACGAACATGGCCGGCCGCGGCACCGATATTCTGCTTGGCGGCAATCCGGAATTCATGGCCAAGCAGGAACTGGTGAAGAAGGGAATCGCCCAGCAATTGCGGGTGGCGGAGGGCAAGATCGAGGGGCCGCAGGAAGATGGGGTTACATCCATTTTCTATTATAACGGCAACGAGTACCTCGTCCCGACCGACAAGTGGAATGAAGCTAATGCCCGCTATAAGGTGCGGACCGACGAAGAGCACGATGAAGTGATCGCCGTGGGTGGCTTGCACATTCTTGGCACGGAACGGCACGAGTCACGCCGCATCGACAACCAGTTGCGCGGGCGCGCCGGACGACAGGGAGATCCCGGGTCTTCGCGCTTCTACCTCGCGTTGGAAGATGATCTCATGCGCATCTTCGCTCGCGAGTGGGTTTCGAAACTGCTTCAGCGGCTCGGTATGGAAGAAGGCGTTCCCATCGAGTCGAGGATGATCAGCAAGCGCATCGAAAATGCCCAGAAGACAGTGGAAGCGCAGCACTTCGAATCGCGCAAACATCTGCTCGAATACGACGACGTAATGAACAAGCAGCGCGAAGCAGTTTACGGATTACGCCGCCGCTTGCTCGAAGGCATGGATCAGAAGGATCTGATCCTTGAGGATTACGTTTCAGCGATTCTTGGCGACTTGATGGATGAATTCTGTCCGCCCAAAGGACACGCTGATGACTGGAACATCAAAGGCTTGAAAGATGCGATCTTCACGCGATTTGGAGTGGATTTCGTTGCCGAAGGCGTGAAGGCAGAGACGCTGAACCGGCAGGAGCTCGGGGATGCCATATTCGAGAAGCTGAAAGAGCGTTATGAAGCCAAAGAAAAGTTGATTGGCCCGCAGGCAATGCGCCATCACGAGCGCATGATTATGCTGAGCGTGCTCGACTCGCAATGGAAAGACCATCTGCTGGGCATGGATCACCTGAAAGAAGGCATTGGCCTGCGCGGCTATGGCCAGCACGATCCGCTGGTCGAGTATAAGAAAGAATCGTTCGAGATGTTTGAGGCGATGTTGCAGCGCTTCCAGGAAGATACAGTTCGGTATTTGTATCTTATGCAAATTCTCGAACGGCCGGTGTCCCCCGAGCAGGCTCCGGCTGGCGGGGACGCCGAGACTCCGGAGTCTGCCGCTCTGTCACAATCGGGCGACGGGAATGGAAGGCGTCCGCGCATGGTTTCTACCTCGGCGGACGAGATTGAGGAAGCATTCATCCGGCGCAAGCGGCGCGAACTGGAACAGGCGCGCATGGCCGGCGGCGGCGGTGCAGCTCCGGTGCAGCAGGTGGTTCGGGCGCAGGAAAAAGTTGGGCGCAACGATCCATGCCCGTGCGGGTCAGGGAAGAAATATAAGAAGTGCCACGGGGCGTAGGTGCGCGTGTAGGGGCAGCCGTACTCGGCTGTCCAGGTGGGCAATGCTCGGCTATTTCCTCACCGCGTTGAACGTCATTTCTCGCGCTTTGCTCTTCATCTCCCGCTTCCAATCGTCAAAAAGCGTCGCGTAGTTCTTCATTATGTACTGATCTTGGCTGATGCCAAGGTTTTTCGCGGTGGAGTCGATCCAGCGCGGCGGGCCTTCGATCTCGGCAAAGTTGCCGATCGGGGTTTCATCCACTACAACCTGTCCGTCACCGTCGGTCCATTCGGCACGGAATTTCTCGTAGCGAAAAGACGGCTCGTAGCCGAGAGCGCGCAGAATTGCGTCCATTTTCTTCCCGTCACTGAGTTTCGTCTCTAGCTCCCGGCGGCTGCTGTGCCGGCCGACCTTGGTTCCGCTCTTATGCGTAATCCTCCAATCACTGCCATACTTCCGTATGCGCAATAGTTCTTTGCGTTTGCGCAGCTTGGCTCCGGGAAGGTCGTAAAGGGTGTTCAGTTCGTGGGTGCGGGGAGTTTCTTTGCGAAATCCAGCTTTCTTCAGTGCGCGAACCAGTGTGCGCAGGCTCCCAACGCGAAACTTCACCTCAATTTCTTTGTTGGAGGCCACGCGTCAGTATAGATTTTCTTGGCCGATGTGTTCAAAATAGAGTACGGAAGATATTTAACGGAGGAATCATGTCTAGCTCACGAAGCGTGAAGATCTGGTTGAGTGCGGCGGCGAGCGTTGCGTTGATTGGGATGCCCGCGATGGGCGCGGGCACGCAGACTTTTACCGGCAAGGTAAGCGATGCCATGTGCGGCGCTAAACACAACGAGAAAATTGATCCGGCTGCGTGTGTGCGCGAGTGCGTGAGCAAGGGGGCTAATTATTCGCTGGTAGTTGGAGATAAGGTTTACACCCTTGAAACCTCGAATCAAGCCAATCTCGACGCGCTGAACAAACTGGCTTGGAGTGAGGCCAGGGTTACCGGAACGGCGAAAGGCGACACGATCGAAGTCAAGTCGGTTACAGCGGCAAAATAGAGAACGAGGCGAACGGCTTGTCCTGCTCTCCGGTCAGACTCGCGGGGCCGATAAGTTGCAAATTACTATTGGCGCTCCTGAGATTCTTGGCGGCCTCTTACCCTATTGCTTCTTCCTGTTTCATCTGCCGGCGGGGTTGGACGCACGGATTGCGGAGTTTCCCAGTACAAACAATCTTAAATCTCAAAGATCGCGAAGAAGGGCCGCCAAGGCCGCGAAGAAAGAGGTTCCTCCTTGTCGCCATCGCGGTCGACCATCAGCAAGTCCTTATGCTCACCCGCCGTTAGTAATCTGGTGTGCGCGCCTGACAATCGTACAATCTGAACTGTCCATGATCGAGTACCTGCGATCGCTATTTGAGGCGCTGAATCCCGACCGGCGATGGAAGCCGGTTTCGCGGCCCGCGTTGATGGCGTGGCTCCTGTTCTATGCCGGGTTTCTGTTGTACGCGTGCTCCAAGCATGGCGGGTTTCTCTTCATCGATAGCGCCAACCTGGTGGTCCATGAAGGCGGCCACAATCTATTTGGATGGTTCGGCCCGACAATAGGTTTGTGGGGCGGGACGCTGCTGCAGTGGCTGGTGCCTTTTCTTCTGGCGGTGCATTTTTTCTATCAGCGAGAAACAGCCGGGTTTGTTTTCTGCGCATTCTTCTTCTTTGAAAACTGGCTCTACACGGCGACGTATATGGCGGATGCGCGCGCCATGGTGCTGCCGCTGGTAACGACCGGTGACCCCGAGTTCGCCAAACATGATTTCAACACGATCTTTTCGAGCCTTGGCGTTCTCGATTACGACACGAAGATTGCCGCCGTGGTGCGGCTGTTGGGATGGGCGGGAATGATTGCCGTGGTGATTTGGTTTGCGCGACAGAGGATGAGCAGGGAAGGCGCGCTGCAAGCGCCAACGGAAGAGACGGGCAGATTCATCGAATTTCTCTCTAGGGAATCCAATCGGCGATAAAGATGTTCGTCTCATGCGGCGCCTTGGCATTGCGGTTTGAAGCCCAGACCAGTTTTTTGCCATCGGGCGAGAACATCGGGAATCCGTCGAAACCCGGACTGTAGGTGACACGCTCAAGGCCTGTGCCGTCAGGGTTTATTAGCCAGAGTTCGAAATTGCCCATGCCGCCGGTGGCATGGGTTTCTGGATCGAAATTCGAAGAAAAAATAATCTTTTTGCCGTCGGCGGTGAAGGCCGGGCCGAAGCTGGCTGCGCCGAGATTGGTAACCTGGCGCTTGTGGCTGCCGTCGGCTTTCATGATCCAGATTTCGAGCGAAGTTGGCCGAATCAGATTCTGCGCTAGCAGTTCTTTGTAGTCGGCAATTTCTTTGTCTGTTTTTGGGTGGTAGGCGCGGTAGACGATCCACTTGCGATCGGGCGACCAGGTTGGGCCGCCGTCGTAGCCAAGTTCGTGGGTGAGTTGCTTGACGTGGGTGCCGTCGGCATCCATCGAGTAAATGTCGAGGTCGCCGTTGCGCAGGGAAGTGAAGGTTATTTTCTTGCCGTCGAGAGAAATCGTGGTTTCGGCGTCGTAGCCGGGAGTGTTGGTGAGCTGCTTGAGGTCGCTGCCGTCGGGATTGGCGGTAAAAATGTCGTATCCACGGTAAACCGCCCAGACGTAGCCTTTGGAAAAATCAGGGCGCGGCGGACACTCGGGGCTGGCGAGGTGGGTGGAAGAATAAAGAATCTTCTTGCCATCGGGGAAGAAGTAGCTGCAAGTGGTGCGTCCTTTGCCGGTGGAGACCATGTGCTGGTCGCTGCCGTCGGTGTTCATGATGAAGATCTGATCGCACTTCACGTCGCCATGCGAGGACTGGAAGATGATTTGGCTGCCATCGGCGGAGAAGTAGGCTTCGGCATTCTGGCCGCCGAAGGTAAGTTGGCGCACATTGCGCAGATGCTTTTCCTGAGGAGTGGCGAGGTCGGGAGAGGATTGGGCTGGTAATGCGGGGCAAAGAACTGCAATCGAAGCGACGAAAGCCGCAATTGCGCCTCTCATAGGATGGGCACAAGTGTAGCAAATCGGCGGAGGACGATAACGGCGCTATAAGAAGTCGGAGTGCGGATTATCTCGCCCACCGTTCCGGCGATTCCGGCCAAAATCGACTCGGGACAAACACCGATGCGTGCAGTACCATGAGACGTTACCGCGGTCAATGTAGTTCCCCGTAGTCTCACCTGCTGCGTTGTTGCCGCGCCGGCATTCGACTAGTTTGGGGGCAGGCTAGTTCCGTCATCCTTGACTATTGGGGTGAAATGCGAGACGCTTTTGCCCAAGTGAAAGGCGGACGTCAATGGGGCAGACCGACGCCAGTATTTCCCAGCTGATTGACCTGGCCGAACGGGGTGACCAGGAGTCGGCGGGCAGGCTGTTTTCCCTTCTCTACGCGGAGCTCCATCAACTGGCCAGAAGGCAATTGGCGCGCCAGGGCATTGGGAGCTTGAGCGCGACCACGCTGATTCACGAGGCTTACCTTAACATGGCCAGCCAGGAAGAAAATGCCTTCCCCGATCAGGCCCGGTTCATGGCCTATGCGGCGCGCGTAATGCGGGGAGTCATCATCGACCATATTCGCAACCGCCTGGCCATCAAGCGCGGTGGGAGGTTTGAGATTACTGCCTTAACCACTAATGTGGGAGAAAGTACGACGGATGACCGTGAGCTTATGCGCTTGAGCGAGGCGCTGGACGAGCTTGCGTTGGTGGACAGCTCGTTATCGCAAATTGTGGACCTGAAGTTTTTCTGCGGCTTTTCGTTCGGCGAAATTGCCAATATGGAAGGTGTTTCCGAGCGCACAGTGCAGCGCAAGTGGGAGAAGGCGCGCCTTTATCTGCACCGCACGCTAAACACCGAGCTGCCATCCTGAGAGAGCGATGAGAACCCTTACACCCGAGCAATGGCGAAGCTTAAGCCCGTATCTGGATGAAGTGCTTGAACTGGCTCCGGAGGAGCGGCAGCCATGGCTTCAATCCCTGCAAGAAAGAGATGCCGAAATGGCCTCCGCCTTACAGTCGCTGTTAGCTGAGCAGGAAGAGCTGCAAGGCGAGGGTTTTCTGGAGAAATCTGTGCCGCGGTTCTCGGCCGGCCTGGCCGGGCAAACGCTGGGCGCCTACACACTGATTTCACAAATTGGCCAAGGAGGAATGGGGACAGTTTGGCTCGCCCGCCGCAGCGATGGAAGGTTCGAACGTCAAGCGGCGGTCAAGTTCGTGAGCATCGCTCTTGCCGGACCGGGAGGGGAAGAGCGGTTCAAACGCGAGGGCAGCATCCTCGGGCGGCTGACTCATCCGAAGATCGCCGAGCTTCTGGATGCGGGAGTATCGCCCGGCGGCCAGCCGTACCTGATTCTGGAATACGTAGATGGCATGGCCATCGATCGCTATTGCGACCGACACCGGCTGGATGTGAACAGCCGCATCCGCCTTTTTCTCGACGTGCTGGCGGCGGTAGCACACGCCCATGCCAATCTTATCGTTCATCGCGATATCAAGCCCACGAATGTGCTGGTCACGAAGAGCGGTGAAGTCAAGCTGCTGGATTTCGGCATCGCCAAGCTTCTGGAAGGTGAAGGTCAAACTGGCGCTCCCACTTTGCTTACGCATGAAGGGGGTTCGGCGATGACTCCCGAATACGCAGCGCCCGAACAACTCTCCAAACAGCCGGTCACCACTGCAACCGACATTTATTCGCTGGGGGTTCTCTTTTACTTGCTGTTAACCGGCAAGCACCCGGCAGGTGAAGGCCCATACTCTCCCGCTGCGCTGATCAAAGCCGTGCTCGAGGACGAACCAAAGCGGCCCTCCGACGCGGTAGCCGGGGTCCACGAGTCAGCCGAGAATCGCGGCGCCAGTCCGGAAAAACTGTGGCGGCAGCTTCGCGGGGACCTCGACACCATCGTCGGGAAGATGATGAAGAAGAATCCTGCTGAACGCTACGGCTCAGTCACAGCGTTAGCGGATGATCTGTCGCGCTATCTCAACAACGAACCCATAGGCGCCCGGCCCGACAGTTTCTGGTATCGCGTCCACAAATTCGCGGCGAGAAACCGGGCGCCGGTGGTGCTGGGTGCGAGCGCGCTGGTTCTGGTCATCGCAAGCCTCTCGACCGGGCTGTACGTGGCCAACCGGCAACGAAAAATTGCCGAAGAGCATTTTGCCCAGGTCCGTCAACTGGCGAATAGATTTATCGATACGGAGGCCAGGATCCGAGGTTTGCAAGGCTCGACCAAAATTCGAATGCAGATGGTATCGGATTCGCTGCAGTACCTGAGATCACTGCAGAGCAAGGGCCATATTGACAAAGAGCTGGCCTTAGATATTGCTTTTGCCTATGTGAGGGTTGCGCATGCGCAAGGGGATCCGACGTCTCCGAACTTGGGACAATTTAGCGAGGCGAAGGAGAGCCTTAATCAGGCATCTATGTTCGTCGACCCAATTTTGGCAGACGAACCGAAAAGCCGGCGCGCGCTATTAATCGCCACGACTATCGCTCACGATCGCATGATACTTGCCGATACCGAGAACCGGCGCAATGACGCTTTGACTTACGACAGCCAGGCAGCCTCACTCATCGAGCGATTTCTGAGCCTGGGAAATGCCGAGCCTCGCGATGTCTACAGCATGGTTTACTTTTACATGAACGTCGGTAACGTCGCAGCGAATTCCCGCCACTTTGACGATGCCATCAGATACTCGCGCCGTGCGCTGGAGGTTGCCGAGCCGGTGGAAACGGCGCACCGCGCGCAGGGAAGCATCTATAGCGTGCTGGCGGATACGCTTCGCCAGACGGGCGATCTTGAAGGCGCGCTCAAGACCGCGAATCACGCGGTTGAATTTGAAGGCCAACAGGCGGCGAACGGAGCTCCCGCGCTGCTTATGAATCTGGGGAATGCTCTCACTATAAAGGGCAATATTTTGGGCCGGGCAGACGCTGAACCTAGTCTTGGCCGAAGCGATGAGGCATTGGCAGCGTTCCAAAGGGCGGTTGACCTGGCCGAAGACCTCGCGAAGAAAGATTCGATTGATTTCCTCAGCCGGCATAGCGAAGCGATCTATGCTCTGGAGGAGGGCAATCTCCTTCGGCATAAAGACGCTCGCGAAGCCCTGGCCGTATATGAGCAGGCGCTGGCGCGGATACACGAAGCGAGGGCGAACCCGAGCACCAAGCATGATGAGGCCGAGTTGCTCGCCGCGTCTTCGTATCCGGTGCGCTGGACGGGCCGGACGGCGGAAGCGCAGCAACGAATCGATCGCGCTTTTCGATTGCTGGGCGAAGCGCAAGTATATCCGGCAGACAAAATCGAACCGATGTCCGACGCTTACCACGCTGTGCAAGCGCAGGCAGACCACTATTCCGAAACCGGCCAGACGCAGAAGGCGATGGATCTCTATCAGCAACTGCTGGATAAACTTACGGCTTGGGGACCGAATCCAGATAACGATCTTCGCGACGCCACCTGTATTTCCCGCACCTGGACTGCCCTGGCCAACCTTCAGCGTCGCAACGGACACACTGACGAAGCCGCGCGCCTGGAGAGCCAAAGAACCGAACTCTGGAATCATTGGACGAGCAAACTCCCCAATGCTCAAAGCCTCCTGCGTCAATCTTTAGAGCAAGTTGCGCCTCCCAGCCGATCTGGAACCAGCAAGCGCTAGAACATCATTGGTCTTTCAGCACTGCTGCTACGAATCCCTTCGAAAATTTTTTTCGACCAGTGTCATGTTTGCGGCCCATTTTCCGTTTTCTTCAGTAGCAGGGAAGCCCGGCCGTCTTGTTTCTAGGCCCATTTCGGATCTTGTTAATAGTCGGGACGAACAGGCATTGCACAGCAGTGCGTTTTATCAACCGGATTCAGGAGCGGCGCCCTCTGAGCGCAGCGTGGTGAATCCGTGGACAAGGAGGGCTGTCATGCGCACTCTTACCGCGCGCCAAGACATTAGCGCCGCATTCTTACTGCTGATTCTTCTGTTCTGGCTCGGATCCCAGCCCGTTCAGGCACAGTGGGTTACTGCCAGCGTGGGCGTGGGATCTCTCCCCTATGATGCAGCCGTGAATGAGGTGACCAATACGATCTACGTGACCAATCTATTGAGCAACAGCGTAACGGAGATCAATGGGGCCACCAACGCAACTACGGCGGTGGGCGTCGGCAGCTTCCCCACAGCATTGGCCGTCAACCCGCAGACCAATACGATCTATGTTGCCAATTATGGCGGCAATACGGTCACTGTAATCAATGGGGCGACAAACGGCACCACCACAGTCAACGTGGGAAGCGAGCCCGTAGCGCTGGCCGTCAATCCGGTGACCAATACCATCTACGTGGCGAACTACGCGAGTAATACCGTTACTGCGATCAATGGGGCTACCAACGGCACGGTGGCAGTCAATGTTGGAATCGAGCCAGCGGCTTTAGCCGTCAATCCTGTGACCAACACCGTTTACGTCGCTAATAGCTACAGTGGAACCGTTACGGTGATCAACGGAGCCACTTTGGTGAGCACCACGGTCACAGTGGGAAGCGAACCCAACGCGGTAGCTATCAATCCGGTGACTAATACTGTCTATGTCACAAATGAAAACAGCAATAACGTGTCCGTGATCGATGGGGTCGACAATGCCGTTGTGGCGCAGGTCAGCTCGCCATACCTAATCAACCCATACGCCATCGCCGTCAACCCGGTGACCAACATGATCTACGTCGCCGATGAGGGCAATGCCTCTGTCACCGTGATTAACGGCGCCAGCAACACAAGCACAACGGTTTTCTTTTCGGATATCAACTACTACCCATGGGCCGTGGCCGTCAATCCTGCAACCAACATGGTTTATGTTGTGAATAATGGCGGGTACGTCGCTGTGGTTAACGGCGCCACCAACGAGATGACGGAGTGGCTCACTCTCGGAGGCCAGCCCAACTCTGTAGCTCTCAATCCGGTAACCAACACTATTTACGTGCCCAACGGGTCCAGCAACGCGGTATCAGTCATCGATGGGGACACGTTCACCAATGTGAACCTTCCTCTGGGAGTGACCGGCTACGGCGGCTCCCTGGATATCAACCCAATCACGAATATGATCTACGTAGTGGACGCCTCTGCCGTCTCGGTGGTTAATGGCGCAACGGGCTCGGTGGAGGCGACAGTGCCAGTCGGAACATCACCCGGGGCAGTAGCGGTTAATCCGGCGACCAACACCATCTACGTGGCCAATAGCGGCAGCAACAACGTTACCGTCATTGATGGTGCTACCAACGCCACCACCACTGTTGCGGTCCAACAATATCCCATAACATTGGCGGTCAACGCGGTGACCAATACCATCTACGTCGCTAATTTCAACCCCGGCACCGTCACGATCATCAACGGCGCCACGAATGCCACGACTACCATTAGCGTCGGCTCTGGGCCACTCAGCCTCGGTGTCAACCCGGCGACCAATACGATTTATGTGGCCAATTACTTCAGCAATACGGTCACGGTGATTAACGGAGCCACCAATGCCACCAGCACAATCAATGTGGGAAGCGAACCCCAAGGCGTGGCGGTCAATCCTGTGACCGACACCGTCTACGTCCTAAATTCCGACAATACCATGACGGTAATCAACGGGGGGACAGACGCAACCAATACGATCGCCATCGGGTGGGGCGACCCCGACGCAATAGCCGTCAATCCCATGACGAACACAATTTACATCGCCAATGCCTCGACCAACGCCGTTAGTGTGATTAACGGAGTCACTTATGCGAGCTCTTCGGTCGCTGCCGGATACGCGCCTGCGGGCTTGGTCGTGAACCCGGTGACAAATAACATCTACGTGCTTGATTACATCAATGTGAGCGTGATCAACGGGGCTACCAACGCCAGCGAAACAATCGCAACCGGACTCGGCGCATATTCCTTTGCTGTGAATTCGGTGACCAACACCCTCTACGCACCCAATGCCTACAATGCCGAATACAACAACAACGTCGCGATCATCCCCGAGCAACAGGTGCAGCCCATCCCGTTAGTCACCTGGATCGGGCCGCTGCCGGACAACCAGACGGCGAGCCCCACGCCCACGTTCAGCGTTGAGGCGATGAGCATGTTTGATCCGGTCGCCCCACCACCCCTAGCCGTGTGGTACCAGTTGGATACATGGCAAGGCCAGTGGCAGGCCGCCTCCGGCACACCCCCTTATTTCACCATCACAACGCCCACACTCGCACCCGGGGTGCACACGCTCTATGCCTTCGCGACTGATGGACAGGACACGAACTCTAGCGGAGTGGCGCAACAACTGATAGGCACCATCGCGTCCTACCCGTTTTTTGTGACAGCGCCGCCTGCGCCGGTGAAACCCGGGTGCAGTGGGAGGATCTGCCGCGTGCACTGAGCGGAAGGCTTTGTAAAGGTTTGTTGTTTACGCGCTGACTGAATAGCGATGTGCGGCTGAATCAGTTCTTTTGCGGCAGTGCAACCACGACGCCGGTCGAAACCTGGCCCGAGCCCGAATCTGCTAATACCGCAATTGTGTTAAGCCAATCGTTTTACGCCTTTATCGCGTTCAGAATCAACATGGCGGAGAGGGAGGGATTCGA
>JASHQM010000065.1 GCA_030039165.1 Candidatus Sulfotelmatobacter sp.
GCGCGGAGATTACGTAAAAGTCGAATTTGAAGGCAAGAACGGAATGCCGGGTGAGTGGATGTGGGTCCGCGTGGATCGGAGCGATGATGGGAAACAATTGTTGTTCGGCACTCTCGATAATGAACCATTGAACAACTACGCTGGCAAGGTGGAGCTTGGATCCGCACTTGCGATCAGCTACAGTCAAGTCCGAGAGCATCGTAAGGCTGTTTAGAAATCCGGTGAATCCAGGTGCCGTCGTCAAATGCACGGGCATTGTCTGCCAACTAAGTCCATCTGCCTCAGTCCAATTAGCGATGCGTTCAAATCCTGTCAGTCTTTTACACTTTTTACACAATTTCCTAATCTTTGGGGCTGCAGAGGGATGTACTCGCTTGAAATCGGTGGTGAAGAAATAACCTACAAAATAGGCTTAAGTACTGCTCCCCGCAGATTTTCACAGTTTATCCGGCGGAGTTGAAACCTGGTCGATAAGAATCCCTCCCTCTCCGCCACGTTTTCAACTACTTCCATAGACTGCGATCCGCTCTGCAATCCGTTAGTCTAGTTCAGGCTGTGCCAGTGCCAGCGCCCCCACCTTTTTCATCTGCTGATCAGCAAGCCGGAGCCGGAGCGCCCGCGACACTCGTCTTTCGGCCACTGACCCTTGCGGCTGCGAGAGCCTAAGTCAGAAACTTCTCAAATCTGCCGCCATCCAGGCAGCCCCTGTAACCAGGAAGGTCAGCACGCACTCGGACCAATCGAAATGCGCCTCTGGATGAGCGCGCAAGTGCGGAACCCACACCAGTACGCCAAACATTGCTAGCATGAGCGCCATCAGGCGCATCGCAAGCCGCGCCTGGCGATTGATGAGAATGGCAACGGCCGCGAGCGCAAACGCGATCGTTGTGAGCATCGCCCAAAACATCTGGCTGGGCGGAATCCACTTCGGAACCAGGTGAGCTGTCTCACGCAGAAGAAGTGCCTGACCCAGCGTAAAGGAAATGGCCGAGATGCCGAGTCCAACGCGTGCCACTCGGCCGACTACCAGCGCCCTGGCGGCATCCGCCTCGGTCGCAGCGTACAGCGCGACGGCCCCGCAGAATAACGAAAAGAACAGGAAGAAGCTCCCGCCGTATTTATCATAGATGTTTGCTGCGGCAACGATGTCAGGGACACAGGCCAGCGAGAAACACAAATAGACAACGCAAAGTACTGCCGAAGCCAGGCGCGCGGTGCGCGGATACAGCATCCCGATCCCGCCCGCAATTTGAGCGGCCATCAGACACTCGCCGATAATGGTTCCAAAAGGCAGGTTCCAGATGTGTTGCAGGTTTTGCCAGGTATCAGCATCGTGCCACTTCAGTGCGATCACGCCGAACAGCACTGCCGATGTGCCAAAGACGACCCGTCCGCGCAACGCTGCCTTCATAAAGAGAAAATAACAGATAACCTAAGTCTTCAGTTTGCCGACAACGCACCCAGCATAGTCGGATGCGGGTTGACGTGCTGCGCGGCTATAATTACGCCCACGCATGGGGTTCACGTCTGGCACGAAACTCGGAGCGTATGAAATCCAAGCGCCGCTCGGCGCCGGCGGCATGGGTGAGGTGTATCGCGCCACAGACACAAAACTTGGCCGCGACGTGGCGCTCAAGGTGCTGCCTGCCGAAGTGGCGCACGATGCCGAACGGTTAGCGCGTTTTCGCCGAGAAGCCAAGGTCCTGGCGCAACTCGATCATCCGAACATTGTCACTATCTACTCGGTGGAAGAATCCGACGCTGTTCACTTCCTGACGATGCAGCTCGTCGATGGTCAGGTATTGGACCGCTTGATCCCGCAAGAGGGCTTGCCGATAGAGCGAATCGTCGAGATTGGCAGTGCGCTGGCCGAGGCGCTCGCGGCGGCTCATGATAAAGGGATCGTCCATCGTGATCTGAAGCCCGCCAATGTGATGGTGAGCAACGAGGGCCGCGTCAAAGTGCTGGATTTCGGTTTGGCCAAAGAGGTTCGCGGGTCGAACCTCGGCGACGCCACTATGACCTCCGACAGCCGCACACAAGTGGGCGTGGTCATGGGGACACCAGCTTACATGTCGCCCGAGCAGACTTCCGGCCGGCCGCTCGACCATCGCACCGACATTTTCTCTCTAGGCGTGTTGCTGTACGAGATGGCAACCGGGCGTCGTCCGTTTGAAGGCACATCTTCGGCGGAGCTGGTTTCCGCCATTCTGCGCGACACGCCCTCCTCGGTGACCGACGCACGCCCTGAACTGCCCAGCGATCTGGATCGGATCGTGCGCCGATGTCTGGAGAAAGATCCGCGGCACCGGATGCAGACGGCGCGTGACGTCAGCAACGAATTCCGCGATCTGGCGCGGCAAGCCTCGCAGAAGTCGTCTCCAGCCTCCGCAGCAACGCGTACCGCAAGAGCAAGAGATTCCGGATCCACTCGCACCGACGAAGGGTTTTGGGTCGCCGTATTGCCGTTCAAGTACACAGGAAGCAGCGCTGATCTGAAGGCTCTCGCCGAAGGCCTGACTGAAGAAGTAATCACGGGCCTTTCGCGTTTCTCTTACCTGCGAGTGATCGCGCGGGGATCGATCGCGAAATATTCCAGCGAGTCCGGCGACCTTCGCGCCATCGGCAAAGAACTGGGCGCACGCTATGTCATGGAAGCAAGCCTTCGGCAGGCCGGAAGCAAGCTGCGGCTGGCTGTGCAACTGGTCGATACCGTTTGCGGCGCCCATCTCTGGGCAGAAACGTATGAGCATGCCTTCACTTCCGAGTCAGTTTTCGAAGTGCAGGACGATCTTGTTCCTCGCATCGTTGGCACCGTCGCTGATCAATACGGAGTTCTGCCGCGCAGCATGAGCGAAGTACTGCGCAGCAAAAGCGAAGATGCGCTGACTCCTCACGAGGCCGTGCTGCGCACGTTCAGTTACTTCACCCGCATCACGCCCGAGGAACATGCCGTAGTCAGAAGAATTCTCGAGCGCGCCGTCCGCGAAGCTCCCGACCATGCCGATAGTTGGGCGATGCTCTCCATGATTTACCGCGGCGAGTTCGCCCAGGGATACAATGCCGGGCCGAATCCGCTGAATCGGGCTCTGGCGGCGGCGCAACGCGCCGTCGATCTTGCCCCTGCACACCCCCTCGGTTACTACTCTCTGGCGGCAGTGCATTTCTTCCGCAAAGAAAAAGTTCCCTTTCGTGTTGCGGCCGAGCGCGCACTGTCGCTCAACCCGCTTGACGCCTCGGTGAAAGCTTACATGGGGCTGCTGATCTCGGCTGCGGGCGAGTGGGACCGCGGCTGCCAGATGGTTGAAGCAGCCATGCGGCTGAATCCTAACTGCCCGGGATATTTTTATTCCGCCGTATGCTGCAATGCCTACCGGCAGGGCAGGTACGAGGAAGCGCTGGAGGCCGTGGCGCGCGCCAACATGCCCAACTATTTCCACTTTCCCGCGATTCGTGCGGCGATCCTCGGTCAGCTCGGCCGCCACGATGAAGCGCGGAAAGCCGTACAGGATCTGCTCGCCCTCCGCCCCGATTTCGGTGCGGCAGCGCGGCAGGAGTATGCGAAGTGGTATGACGCCGAACTGGTCGAGAACATGATCGACGGCTTGCGCAAGGCGGGGCTGGAGATTCCGGACGAGAGGGCATTTTCAGTCTTGACCTCAGGAGCTTCCGGTTCGAAAGCAAAACCAGACTCTGGAGCAACCCGCGCTTCCGTTCCAGAAGACGAAGGCTTCCGGGTGGCCGTGCTGCCGTTCAAATACACGGGCAGCGACACCGACCTGAAAGCCCTTGCTGAAGGATTGTCAGAAGAAGTAGTCACGGGATTATCGCGCTTCTCCTTCGTGCGCGTGATCTCGCACGGTTCAACCGCAAAGTATGCCGGGGAGTCCGGCGAGGTGGGCGTCGGGAAGGAACTGGGCGCGCGTTACGTGATGGAGGGCAGCATTCGTCAGGCGGGATCAACTCTGCGGATTACCGTGCAACTTGTCGACGCGCTCTCCGGCACCCACCTCTGGGCTGAGACCTATGAGCGCACTTTCCGCGCGGAGGATCTCTTCGCGCTGCAGGATGATCTGGTTCCTCGCATCGTTTCCACTGTCGCTGATACCTACGGCGTTTTGCCGCGCACTCTGAGCCAGGCCGTAAGTGGCAAAAATCTTTCCGATCTGACCCCGTATGAGGCATTGTTGCGGACTTTGACTTATGCCGAGCGCATCAGCGCCGAGGAACATGCCATCGCGCGGGATGCAGCCGAACACTCCGTCAAGTTGGCTCCGAATTACTCGAAGGCCTGGGCGGTGCTTGCGAGTGTCTACACGGCGGAATATGCACATTTTTTGAACCCGCGGCCGCAACCGCTGGAACGCGCGCTCAAAGCCGCTCAGCGCGCCGTGGAGCTCGAGCCTTCCTATGCCGGCGCGCACGCCGCGCTGGCCCTCGTGCTGTTCTATCGGAAACAATTCCAGGCGTTCCGAATTGCCGCGGAGCAGGCGTTGGAACTCAATCCGTATGCTGCCGGGGAAGGCGCAGTCCTGGGACTCTGCATTGCTTACTCCGGAGACTGGGAGCGCGGCCTCGCTGTCGTCGAGAAGGCCATGCAAATCAATCCCCGGCTTCCGGGCTGGGTCCGGTTCCCGGCGTTCTACGACGCATACCGGAAGCGGGACTACCAGAATGCGATACGGATCGGGCTGAAGTTCAATCTCCCCAACCACTCCAGTGCACACGCCGCAATGGCGGCGGCTTACGCCCAAGCCGGAGATCTTGCAGCGGCACAAAAATCATTGCAGGAATTGCGCCGGCTTATGCCCAGCACGGCGGAGGTCCTGGAGCGAATCGGCCGATGGCATCTACCGGACCTGGCTGATCACGTCATTGACGGATTACGCAAGGCGGGGATGGAAATTCCAGAAGATCAGAATGAAGTCCAGAAGGAACCTAAGAAAGAGGAGCCGAAGCAAACTTCCAGTGGCTCCGTTTCTGCAGCTCAGTCGATCGCGGTTCTGCCTTTCGCCAACATGAGCGATGACAGGGAACAAGACTACTTCAGCGACGGCCTCGCCGAAGAGATTATCAACCTGCTGGCGCAGATTCCCGCGCTGAAAGTTATTGCCCGGACCTCGGCCTTCGCCTTCCGCGGCAAAGAGCAGGATATCCGTGGAATTGCAGAAACGCTGGGCGTCAGCACGGTTCTTGAAGGCAGCGTCCGCCGCTCAGGCAGTCGCGTTCGCGTGACCGCGCAGTTGATCAATGCGGCTGATGGATCGCACCTCTGGTCGGAGCGATATGACCGCGAGCTGAGCGATATCTTTGCTGTTCAGGATGAGATCTCGGCGGCGATCGCCAAAGCATTGCGGGTCAAGCTGTCGCGGGAAGCTGCGCCGCAGCGTTATACGCCGAAGCTCGAGGCCTATGAGGCCTATCTGAAGGGCAGGCAGCAACAGGTCAAAGTCACACCGGAGTCGCTCGAACTGTCCCGCCGATACTATGAACAGGCGATCGAACTCGATCCGAATTTTGGCATGGCCCATATCGGACTGGCGAATTACTGGATGACCTTAACGCACTTCGGCCAGCATTCCGTCCAAGAGGGCGTGTCCGCAGCCCGGGCCGAAGTGCAGCGAGCATTACAAATTGATCCGTCCATTGCGGAAGGGCATGCGCTCTTGGGCTATCTTGCCGCCCTGTTTGATTCAGACTGGGCCACAGCCGAGAGGCACTTTGATTTTCCCCTGGCGAAGCAGGCAAGTTTTGAGCTTGTCCGGCCCATGTATAGCGGGGTCCTATATTTGCGTGGAAATGCGGAAGAGGCGATCAAACTGGCGGAGCGCGCCATTGAAGAGGATCCGCTCGACGTATGGGCCCACATGAATCTGCATGCTTACCTACAGGCAGCGGGCCGCGACGATGAAGCGCTGGAGCAGCTAAAGAAAGTAGTGGAACTCGACCCGAATCAGGTTGTGGCTCTCGCGTCGATGGTAATGATCTACGCCGACAAGGGTGAGATCGCTCACGCCTTGAAGATTGCGCGGCGGGCCTACGCGGTTGGGCGGTGGTTCCCGGATACGATTGGCCTGCTCGCCGCACTCCTGCGGCGCAACGGAGAAGAAGAGGAGTCAAGACCCATCGCAAAGGAGCTCGGTTCCGGAGAGGCGATCGGCGATGCTCGCGCCCATGCGCTTTTTCATCTGATCTGCGGTGAAATCGACCAGGGAGCCGATTGGGTCGAAAAAGCGATCGAACAAGGCGATTCGTCGATGAGGTTCTATCTCGGCTTTGTGATCTGCAAAGGGCTGCGCGCCAGCCATCGCTGGCCAAAAATCGCGAAGATGGTCAATCTTCCGGCCTGAACCACCAATCAGTAAGCGATCTTAACCTCGGCTCGATGGGGTGGTACTGCGCTCTGGCTGGTCTCGCGGACAAGTCGCTTGCCCTTTGATCGCCCGGGGTTACATACTCCAAGCTGGGAAATATGTTGAATCTACGTCCAATTGTTAGCCTTGCACTGCTAGCGCTCACGGCGTTTTCGTTGGCACAGAAAAAAGAAAGTGAAACCGTCGTTCATCCTGTCGGTTTCAGTCTCCGCCAATTCGCAGCGCCCCCGGACTACAACTGGCGTGGCTCTGACGATCGAAGGCTGAGCGGAATTGTGTGGTATCCCGCTGACGTCAGCCTCGGCGAGGAGAAGGAGCAATACATCGGACCTCCCGATTCACCCTTGTCATACGCGGGCCCCGCCGCCAGGGAGGCTACACTCGCCCCATCATTCGCAAGATTTCCGCTGATTGCGCTTTCGCACGGCACGGGCGGCAGCGCCATGCAGATGGCATGGTTGGGCACCTACCTCGCGGCGCGTGGTTACATTGTTGTGGCGGTGAACCATCCGGGCAATAACGCAGTCACCGGATACACCACTCAGGGCTTCATCGAGGGTTGGGAGCGGGCAAGGGACATCAGCATAGCGATTACCGATCTGCTTGCGGATTCGCGATTTGGGAGCAAAATCGACCCAGATCGCGTTGGCGCCGCAGGTTTCTCGTATGGCGGATACACCATGATCGAACTGGCCGGTGCGACTACCGACTGGAATCGGATACTGACCTGGTGCAACCAACAGCAGAAGGGCGGGTGTGATCCTCCTGAGATGCCGAACTTGATGGAGAAGTTTAAGGCCATCAAGCAGCAGCCCGATGTGCAACAGGCTTTGCAGCATGCCGGGGATTCTTATCGCGATGCGCGCATCCGGGCCGTGTTTGCGATCGCTCCAGCCGTCGCTCGCGCGTTCACGCGGGAAAGTTTGCAGAGGATTACGCTTCCTGTGGAAATTGTCGCTGGTGACGACGATCATATTGCTCCGCCCACAGAAAACGCGGAGTTTTTCGCGTCCAACATCCCGGGCGCGAAACTCACAATCCTTCCGGGTGGCATCGGCCATTACACCTTCCTCGATGTCGGCACTGAGGCCGGAAAAAAGCAGTTTCCACAACTTTTCGTGGATAACCCCGGCGTCAATCGCGAAGCCGTGCACAACCAGGTCGGCCAGATGGCCGCCGAATTCTTCGATAAGGAACTCGTGCCGGTGAAGAAGAAGAGATGATGTAGCGAGGCGATAGGAGTTAAAGCCCTCCGTTCCGGTTGCCTTGTGGTACCTGCGGCAATTCAAAGGCTGGGCCACCCGCCCTGTAATGTTATGAGTGCCCGAGACCAACTTCGAAGTGGTGAATCCCGCTTCCCGTTGATTCATTGACTACGACTTGGATGCGACGTAAGATGCGCAATCAACTCCGCGTTCATGAATCATTTATCCCCGCATGATGTGATGGCCGTCTTTTTGGCTCTGGCCGCGTTACTGGCCAGCGCCAAATTTGCTGGAGAGCTGGTAAAGAAATTGAACCAGCCCTCTGTGCTCGGTGAGATAATCGCGGGCATTTTGCTTGGTCCCACTGTTCTTGGGCATTATCGACCCGAGATACAGGGTTTTTTGTTTCCTCAAAGCGGCCCGGTTGCGCTCGTACTAGATGGCATCATCTCGATCAGCGTAGTCTTTTTTCTTCTTACTGCCGGAATTGAGATTGATTTAGCCAGCATCTTTCGCCAAGGCAAGGCGGCTTTGCTGGTAAGCGTTTTTGGCATGGTGATACCGTTTGCGCTCGGACTTCTTTCCGCAGCTGCGTTTCCCAACCTTCTTGGCGCCGATAACGGAGCCGATCGCCTCGTCTTTGCATTGTTCATTGGAACTGCGCTGTCCATCTCAGCGCTTCCGGTTGTCGCCCGCATTCTCATGGATCTTGGACTGCATAGAACCGAGATGGGCACAGTCGTTATGTCCTCCGCCATGTTTGACGATCTGGCAGGATGGATTTTGTTCGGCCTCGTTCTGGGGATCATGAATCCCAATGCAAACACAGGTCACGGGGTCCGACATACCGTTGTGCTGGTGCTGGGCTTCGCGACGTTGATGCTTACCGTGGGCCGCTGGCTAATCCACAAGATTCTGCCTTTCATTCAGGCGCATACGACCTGGCCAGGAGGAGTTCTCGGTTTCATTTTTGCCTTGACGCTGGCTTCGGCGGCGTTCGCCGAGTACGCTGGCATTCACGCCGTGTTCGGCGCGTTCATTACCGGCGCCGCGGTCGGCGAGTCCGCTCATCTGCGGAAGCGTACTTCTGAGCACATTCATCAAATCGTTACTAACGTATTCGCACCTCTTTTTTTCGCCAGCATCGGCCTGCACACAAACTTCATCACCAACTTCGAACCGCGCCTCACGGCGGTGATTCTTGCAATCGCCTGCGTCGGCAAGGTGTTGGGAGCAGGGTGGGGAGCGAGGCTAGGCGGGATGGAAACACGTACCGCTGTTGGAGTTGGTTTGGCGATGAATGCGCGCGGCGCTATGGAAATGATCCTCGGCATACTGGCTCTCCAAGCCGGACTTATCCACGAACCGATGTTTGTAGCTTTGGTAATCATGGCGCTGGTGACGTCTCTCATTTCGGCGCCCGCGATCCGATTGTTGATTCGACGAAAGAAGTCAACCAGTCTGAAAGAAGTCGTCACCAGCCCTCTGTTTTTCAACAATCTAGTGAGTGACACAAAGAATGGAGTGCTACAGGAGATGTGCGCGAAGGCTGCCTCGCTCGTGGGCAACGCTCCAGAGCGGTGTTTTCGTCTCGTGACTGAGCGCGAGCGTGTCAGCAACAGCGGCTGGCGATTCGGCGTGGCGGTGCCTTACGCACGTGTGGATGGCCTCCTTCGACCTCTCGTAGCGATTGGTAAGACTAACAAGGGTGTCGATTTTGGCTCGCGCGACGGACGGCCAGCCAGGTTGATCGTGCTGATTCTCACTCCTGACGTTGAATCTCAACAGGAATTATTGGCCGACGCCGGCCAGTTGTTCAGCCAGAAGGAAACGGTTGATCGGACCTTGGCGGCCAATACCTTTGTGGAGCTCATTGCGGCTTTGAATGCTCCAGTGAAATAGGGGGCAATCGGCGTCTTCGACATTATTAGGGTGCGTGGACGGCAATGGCGCCGATGTCGGCAATGTTGTCGCCTTTTTTTAAAGATGGGACTGCGTTGATGTGCAAGATGACGCCGGAGATGGGAGCGCGAGCTTCGAGCATGACTTTGCCAAAATAGTCGGTGACAAAGCCGATTTTCATGCCCTCCTGAACATAAGTACCACGCTTCACAAGCGGGTACCAGATGCCAGGGCCGTCGGACAAGACATCCACGACTCTGTCGAGCCAGACGGGATTCTGGATGGGCTGAGGGTCTCCTGAAAGCATTTTGAGAGCGCGCATGGTGCTGATTGTTCCATCGACGAGGAGGGCGACGTCATCCGCTTCGACGATGCCCGCATAGCCAGCTTCGACAACGATGGAAGGTTTGCCGCGAGCAGTAGAGGTATTGTCCAGGTAGCGAGTGGCGCTCAGGTCGGTGGGACGGTCGCGCCACATAATGATGTGGTCGAGTCCGAAGGCGAGGACCATCTCTTTGGATACACGATCTTGGATCTCCTTGCCAGTAGGCGCCCAATACGCGTAAGGACGGAGGCTCTCGTCGAGGTCGCCACCGTGGTAGTCGATAAGATAATCACATCGATCTACGACTTGGTTGGTGATAAGAAAGGACGCACGTTCAGTTTGCGTCCCATCGGCTTTCCCAGGGTAGAAGCGGTTCATGCTCTTGTTATCGACCGGATTCACATGGGGAACCTTTTGTTCGAAGGATTGAATGTTGACAAGGGGAACAAGGATCACGGTTCCGGCGATTTTAGCGGGATCAAGCAGGTTGATGAGTTTTTCAAGTGCGACGATGGAGGTGTATTCAGTGCCGTGCGCGCCGGAGACGAGAGCCAGGACAGGGCCAGGTTTTTCGCCGTTGATTACGATGACGGGAATATTGGTAGCGGCGTCGACACCAGCGGGGACCTCCAAATAGCCCGTCGACTTTTGGCCCGGGGTGGCGGTGGCAGTACCGACAGAAAAAGATGAAGCCTGTGCCTGGACGAACAGTGGGGAAGACAGAAAGATCGCGGACGAAGCAAAGGTGCGAGCAAGAGACCTTAGCATAGTTCCTCCATGGGGTGGATGAGGATACCGCGAGGGGAATGATTTGAGCAATGAGACCCACAAAAACCGCTTCTGCAACGAGGCGAGCTAAGGCTCTTTCTTAGAGCGCAGTGTATAATCCGCGCGGGCGTTTTCCGATACTCCGACATTTTCGGAGCGGCCCTCGGGATGGACACCAAAGAGGAGGCACGATGTGCGGCACTAACCGGCGTGAGTTCCTGGCAGGCGCGGGCGCTTTTCTCAGCTTCGCGGCAGAAGCAAAGCTTCTGGCGCAACCCATGACCGCGGGAATGACCGAACTGGCCAAAGAGGACCTCGTCGCCCCGGATGTTTATTTTCACGAGGGGCAAGTATCCGATACCGCAGATGCGGTCTGCAACAACGGCTGGATCATGTTTGAAGATTATGTGCTGGTGATCGATGCAAATTTTCCTGCAGGGGCGAAGCTGATTATCAGCAAGATTCGCGCCATGACCGACAAGCCCATAAGATTTGCCTTTGATACGCATCATCACGGAGACCATGCATATGGAAACCAAATCTATGTGGAAAACGGCGGAGTGCCGGTTGCGCATACGGGCGTGATTGAGGAGATGAAAAGATACGAGACCGGCTATTACGGAAGCCAGCCGGGCAGATGGGAAGCAGCGATGAAGGAACGTCCTGACCTGCGAACGACCAGGCTTAAGCCGCCTTCCGTTCTGTTTTCGAAGGACTTGATTTTCGACGATGGCAAGCATCGTGTGGAACTGATGCACCTCGGCGTGGCGCATACGCATGGCGATGCATTGGCCTGGCTGCCGAAGGAGCGCATCCTTTTTACCGGTGACGTTTGTGTGAACGGGCCTTACAACTACGTGGGCGACGGCGATGTAGGCAAGTGGGTGGAGACGCTGGAGGCCGCCAGAAAGCTCAACGCCAAAATCGTATGCACCGGCCACGGTCCACGCTCGGTGGCAACGGTTTTGGACGATCAGCAGGCATTCTTTGAGGCGCTCCGCGAGCAGGTCGGAGCTACCATGACCAGGGTTCTCGTTGAGCAGGCGAAACCCGAGCAGGCCAAAGCGCAGGCCAAATTAAAGATCGAATCCATCCGCGCTACCCTGAAGTCAAATGCCCAGATCGCCCGCTTTGTCAGTGATGCGGGCACCGCCGATGACGGTCTCCCTTCGCAGGTCGCGAAAGTCTATGAGGAACTCACCGGCAACAAACTCGTTGCCCTTGCGCGCGAGCCACATTTGGCGCGGCACGCCCATGCCCGGTCTCACGGCATTGCGTCAGTCTGATGCGCTAGATCTCCGTTGCGGTGTGTCACATTCCGCAACTGTGTCACGGGAGTGGTAGCTGTGTATGGCGCGCCTTGGGCAAGGGACGGGCTATTGGAAAGTTGAGAGTCGTAAATCCATGCCGGCCAGAAGTGGTATGTGGAACATTGCCGATCCATTTCGTACATATCCGTTTCAGGGGAACTGAAAAGCCTCCGGAACGACGAAAGCGGAGCGGCAATCACGCGCGGTACAATGCCTGCAGGTTGAAACCACACAGAAAACCTGATGAAAGCGAAATCGAGTAATGCATCAGTCTATTGACTGGCCCAGACGTCCCTCCAATCACCGTCGCCGCTTTCTGATTATTGTTGCCATAGTTGTTTTTCTCATCTTTAGTAGCGGCACGGCTCTGTCGTACTACGTCAATGTCCTCTGGTTTGGCTCGCTCGGATATGAAAGCGTTTATCGCAGGACTTTAAGTCTGCAGTGGTCAATATTCGCGATTTTCTTCGCCGCGACATTTCTCATTCTCTATGGATGGTTTCTTCTCCTCAGGCGGGCTTACCAGCCTGACTTGTCGGATGGTGGGGTCATTTTCATCGGCCGTCAGCCGTTTAAATTGCCGGTCAAGCGCATCATGAATTTCATTGCGCGGCTGGTTTTTGTTGTCATAGCCCTGGCAACGGGGGCCGGCATGATGGAAGAGTGGAACACCTTCGCGCTGTACTGGTACGCACAACGAAGCCCCGTCTCCATGGCCGATCCCATTTTTGGTCGGCCACTCGATTTTTATCTGTTCACTCTTCCGGTATGGCAGTTGATTTCTAGCTGGCTGCTAACCATCGCCATTATCGCCGGCGTGGTTGCGCTTTTCTTTGTTCTGATTACCGGCGCGTTCCATATCTTGTCAGCATATCGTGGCAGATCCATTCCACCATCCTGGCGCGGAGTATCGATTGCCCTCGCCTTTCTGCTGCTGGTTATCGCGCTGCAAGTCTATCTGAGCCGCTTTGGGGCACTTTTCGAGGAACACACGATTTTCAGCGGCGTTTCCTACACTGATGCACACATCACGCTGGCAGGACTCCTCGTTGTCTGCGTGGCAGTCGTGGCCGGCGCAGTTATCGCCCTTCTCAATGTCGTGTCGGCGCCGCGCGTGCGCTGGCTGGTGATGGCGGCCGCTCCTGCTGTGGTCTGCTATGTCGCTCTGCAACTTGTTGCCTGGTACGTCGGCAGCTTTATCGTCAAGCCCAACGAACTGGATCGGGAACGGCCTTTCATCGCCCACAATATCGAACTGACCCGGCAAGCGTACGGCTTGGATCGCGTCTCGCGGCGTGAGTTTCCTGCCGAGATCTCCGTTGAAGCAACGGATGCAGCAAATAACCAAGCTACGCTACAGAACATCCGCCTGTGGGACTGGCGCGCGCTGCAGGACACTCTCCGCCAGATTCAGGAGATTCGCACCTATTACGATTTTCCCGACATCGATATTGACCGTTACAACATCGACAGCAATGTGCGCCAGGTCATGCTTGCCGCGCGCGAGTTGAGCGTCGACAAACTTCCTGAGAGCAGCCGCAACTGGATCAACGAAAGACTGATCTACACCCACGGCTACGGCATCACTATGAATCCGGTGAATGGATTCACGCCTGAAGGCCTGCCCACGCTTCTCTTGAGCAATATGCCCGTGCAAAGCACAGTGCCAAACATCCAGATAACGCGCCCCGAAATCTATTTCGGAGAGCTCACCAATAGCGACGTATACGTCAAGACCAAGCAACAGGAATTCAATTATCCTCAGGGCCAGACCAACAATTTGACAGAGTACCGAGGCACGGGAGGCATTCCTCTTGATGGATTTTTGCGCCGCATCCTCATCGCCATGAATGAAGGAGATTTGACCAAGCTTCCCTTCAGTGACGACATTACTCCTCAAAGCCGCGTTCTCATGCGGCGCAGCGTGCGCGATCGGGTAGCTGCTCTCGCTCCATTTCTCACCTACGAACCCGACCCTTACATCGTCATTTCCGATGATGGCCGGCTGTTTTGGATGCTCGACGCCTACACCACTTCAGACAATTACCCCTACTCCAGCCATTATCTGTTGAACGCGAATTCCGTGAATTACATGCGGAACAGCGTCAAGGTGGTCATCGATGCCTACGATGGCACCACCACGTTCTACGTCTTCGATCCGCAAGACCCAATCATCAACGCGTATCGCCAGATTTTTCCATCGTTATTTAAAGACGCCTCCGCAATGCCAGCTGATTTACGCAAGCACGTGCGCTACCCGGAGTTGCTACTCAAGATGCAGGCCGCGGTATATGCGCTTTATCACATGACTGAGCCGGAAGTTTTCTATAACCGCGAAGACCTGTGGACCGTGGCTTCCGAAGTTGGTTTGAGCCAGTCCGGTGAGCAAACCACCCAGCCCATGGAGCCCAATTTTGTTCTCATGAAATTGCCCGGCGAAAGCAACGTGGAATTCGTCAATATCCTGCCCTTCACGCCGGCCAACCGCAACAACTTGATCGGCTGGATTGCCGGCCGCAGCGATGGCGTGCATTACGGAACTTCCGTCGTCTATGACTTTCCGAAAACCAGATTGGTCGACGGCCCGCTGCAGATCGAAGCCCGCATCGATCAGAACGCCCAGCTCTCCGGACAATTGACTCTCTGGAACCAGCAAGGCTCGCACGTTCGCCGCGGAACTCTGCTTGTGATCCCATGCGGCAAGGCGCTGCTGTATGCCGAACCCATCTATCTCCAGGCCGAACGCAGTCCAATGCCCGAATTGCGCCTGGTCGTGCTCGCCCTGCAAGACCGGCTGGTATACGGTCCAACTTTCGATGCGGCGATGAGAGCCATGTTCGGCAACGAGGCCTCGTTGTTAAGCACGGCAACTCCTGCCATTGAGCCAATCGCCAACGCAGCACCTGCCGCTACTAAACCCACCGCCGATCTCAACGCCCTTATTTCCGGTGCAGCGAGAGACTTGGCTGACTATCAGCGGCTTACCGCCGAAGGCAAGCTTGGTGAAGCGGGTCAGAAGCTGCAACAGCTTAAAGAGAAACTTGACCAGCTGAATCAGCGGCAGAAATGATTGCCGCCCGGGCAGGCGATATCGCCCAAAACAAGAGGATGCTGAGTGCAGTCATCATGTTGAAATCTCGAAGCGCAACGTGATGGCAGCGCAGATAACGGCAGCACGACGTGAGAAAACGGCGTAGAGGAAGTCCATGGAGGATAGGTCGGCACCCATCCTCCATGTTTATTTCGTCTACTGTGGATAGCTTGAGGGAAGCTGTTTGTTGACATTGTAGATATCCCAGGAGCCGAGACCGGTTACGTAGTCGTATCCTGGAAGCGCGGTGTACAGTCCGTTCCCACCCAGAGTTACATCGTTGAATACGGGGCTGCTTGGCGTCGGACCGCCGTTGGCGAGCTGATAGATCAGCGGGGCGGCAAAACCAACTTTGTTCTTATGCGCGGTTTCGATCCGTGCCCAGGCCCCCATGGAGAGCGGCGAAGACAGGCTGGTCCCCCCAATCAGTTCGGAGGCACCATCTACAATAATGTTTGCCGCACAAATCGCTAATTCAAAACCCCCGGCGCACATGGAGACGTCAGGCACACCGCGGTCACCCACTTCGCTACTGGGAACAATGGGCAGCGTTCCGCTTCCCGTGTAGCTCTGCCAGAAGGGCGAAGTTTCAAAGTAGCTCGGCCCGCCGCCGCTGAAATCTGCGGCCACTTCGAAATCATAGGTATAGTCCGCGTTCGTAAAAAGCAGCGTGCCGCCACTGGCAATCACGTAGGGCGATGAGGCCGGATAGGATGTGTCCGGCGGTCCCGAGAGCGGGACACCATTGGTCCCTTCGACCGGGCAAGCTGAGCCTTGATCGTCGGATGAAGCAAAAGGGGTTATTCCCTGAAGTGCCGCTTCGCTAAAGAGCTGATCGTCCAACAGCATCGCGCCGTCGATATAGGGAAAGAATTCACACTCGCCAAAGGACATGTTGAACGCTTTTACTTTGTTCGCGGTGACCGCCTTATTGATGGCGAGCCCAATATCGGAGTCGGTCATGGAGGTTGCGACGTAGAAATAAAGGTGCGAAACCTGCTGCGCAATGCCGGTGGAGGTTTGTGAATCGAGATCCCATTCGTCCGCTCCGCTAGTGTCAGAACTGGCAGGGCCGGCATTCACGATAGTGACCGGCACTTGTGGCAGGCTGTAGGTTGTTTCATAAGTCCGCAAATCGGTCACCACCTGCGTTAAATCTCCCTCGGCGATCACGCCGATTTTGGTGGATTTCGCGGTTGGAAAATCCTTGGCCGCGCAATCGGCGTTGTCCGACGGGCAGGCTGCATCGTAGGAGATCTGGTATTGCTGGGGCGTGAAGGTTTCGTTGCTAAGATCAGGTTCATTACATTGTGGAGGGTTGCATGGACTAGTCTGCGGGCCAGTAGCCAACGTTCCCAGATCAGTGTGGAGTTGAACGACGTTGTTCAGCCCCAAAACGGCGATGACGATCCCCGAAAGCGACGCCGGAACCTGCGCAGGAGTTGTGTTGGCGAATACAGTTGTTCCATTGAGCGAGTACTCGCTCAGTGACGTATTAAAAGCAGTTTGCACTCTTCCCGCCATGCCTGTCACCTCGATGAGCAATTGGTTGGAAGAGACTGATACATTGCTTAATCCGCTGCTTTTCAGGTAGCTTTTGACGGCGCTCACCTGCGCCGATGTGGCCCCAAATTGGGCCGCAAACTGAGGGACGGTAAAACTGGTTCCGTAGAGCGGATTGCCTTGCGTCAGCATCGCTTGAAGCGTCGGTTGGATCTGGGTTGGGTTTTGTCCCTGTAAGCCGACGACAATGTGCATGGAGGTATTCGACGGCAACGCGCCGATTAAAGTCATGTTGGTCACATACTGCACCGGGAAGGCTTTTGTGGCGGTCGATGCCCATTGGGCAACGGCATTGCTGGAACCCATTCCGGCCCAGAATGCCAGCGTGAAGATGACGAGGATGGTGGTGTTCTTGGCACGACGGCGAACTGTCATTACAGTTTTCTCCTTTTCGAGTACCAGGGATTTCGAATAACCAGAACAAAGTGCCGCGCCGACCCGGGCCCGCAACTCGTCCGAGTCAAAGATTCGGTGAAATGGTCACTTGGCCGACGTTTAGATCGAGGTCATCACGGCCGACTAGGAACAACGCGATCGATTCGCCCGCGATTCTTCTCGATGGTCTGCCTTGTTTTCGAACGGTAAGGGCCAGCGTGCGTGGTCAAAGATGCTTCCTGCTCGCCTTAGAGACATGGATAAGGCAAAATAATTCCGTTTCTACTGGCAGGACCCTACTGGCTAGCAGCCTTCGGGATAATGTGCCACCTGTTCGAATGCACACAATGGAGCCAACTCGGAATGAGGCGCAGAGATTTTCTGAAGTCTAGTGTTGTGCTGGCGGCGGCCACGGAATTCGGCGCGACGAGAGCAGCCGCAGTAGTACCGGCTCACAATTGGGGTCAGTATGACTTTGGCTCGGGGCCGCCCGTTTCCGACCGCTTGAACCAGGGACCTTTCCCACAGTATCCGCCCGACGCTGTGATTCCCACCGACGAAGTCGTGATGACAACGACCCCCTCCGAAGAAGTGGTCTCCGGTTATGGAAAAGGCCTGATTACCTACATCACAGCGGACATGGGTACGGAGGAAATCAAATCGGATAACATTCCGCGCGCGATCGAGGAGCTGGTGCTTTTTCCGCTGGGACAAAAGCTTTACATCCGTCCCACGTGGCGGGAAATTCAGCCGCGGCCGGGAAAGCTTGAGTTCCCGGAATATGTCAAGCTTGTGTTTGATCTGGCGAAGAAAAACGAAAAAGGGATCGGTCTGCGCATTCAGATGAGCGCTCCGGATTATTGGCACGCACCGGCGCTACCGGATTTCGTTCTCGACAACGTGCCGACCGTCGATCTGGTCATGGATCCACACGAATCGCCAGCCGACGGCGCAAGATTTCTGAAGAACCCTTATTCGAAATATCAGCCGCGATATGATCATCCATTTTTTCAGCAGGCATTCAAAGAATTAGTCGAGCAACTGGCGGCGGAGTTCAACGGAAACCCTTTGATCGAGTTCATCGACACTTTTCTTTACGGGTTCTGGGGCGAGGGGCATACCTGGCCGTTCGGCAATAACCCCTTTCCTGACTATCAGACTGCGCAACGGACCTGGATTCAGATGTGGGAAGTCCAGCAGGAAAATTTCTCCAAGACGCCGTTAGCTACCAATACTCAGCCGGATTACAGCCGTGTGGGAAATTCAGAGGTTCTCGATCGCAGCGTCCGCAGCAACAATTGGATCCGCAGCGACACGATCTTTATTGAGAATGAGCAGATCGAGGCCCTAAGCAATCGTCCACCTTGGGTAGCTGCGATCATTGAACAGGGCTTGCCTGGTCAATCCCCGAACAAACTCACGTCGTATGAGGGGATTTCGCCTTGCGATGACATGATCGCTCATGTGATGGACGTGGGCGCAAATTATTGGTCGCTTTGGAATTTTCATCAGATCAACGCCCAGAATCTGGCCGCGTACTATCAGGCGTTCCCGACCTGGGTTGATCAGATTAACCGCCGCATTGGTTACCGCGTGCGGCCGTCGTTTATCTGGAGCTACGAAGATACCGGCTATCAGGGACTGATTGTCGGCTTTGTTAATGACGGCATCGCGGCAGTTCCCGGTGTATTGCGCGTGACCGTGGAGAGTGAGGATGGCAAGCCTTTGAAAAGCGGATGCCTGGACGCGGGATATCCTTTGCCCGGAAAGATTCGACAGGCGCAGTTTGTGTTGCCGGCTCGAGGGACAAAATGGCAAGGGCTGAGGCTTCGAGCAGAAATTGAAGTCAAGAGCATGCGCTATCCTGTGCGATGGGCCTGCCACCAGAAACTGAATGACGACGGTACACTCTCTTTGCGTGCCAACGGCCGGCACGCCTGATAACGCCAGTTACACGTGTCAGTAAACAATACGCATGGCACGGCGAGGGCGCCGATTTTAGAGCGTAGCGAGTTTATCTCGAAATTTATTATGGAAACTGCCGTGCACATAAAACGAAGACTATTTAACCACCGCGGAATTGCACTCTTTGGCCCGATCCTGTTCCTTACCGCAACCGCCTCTCCGACCGCGCTCGAACAGAATTGGACCAACTACGTGCGCATCGGCGCGTATGGACTCAGAGCAGACAACGCGGACAAAATTGTTGCCGATGCTCAGGCCAACGGAGTCTTCGGTATCGAAGTTGATAACGACATCGAAGGCCGATACGAGAGTTTCCTTGACCCGACTGCGAAGCTGAAGGCGATTCGTGCGGTGGCGGAGAAGGCGCACGCGGCGGGAAATTATGCATTCGTGTACATCGCTGGTACGGAATGCATAACGGCAAACGCCGACAAGACTGCGCACACCATGGCGAAGGATCATCCCGATTGGTTGCAGCGCAAAATTACGGGCGAGCCCGCGATCTTCGGCGGGGGCACCGCATTCTGGATCAGGAAGGGCGACGAGGACGTTTGGGTCAGCCCTTATGCGCCTGAGTGGCGCAAGATTTACATGGAGCACGTGCGCCAGATTGCGGCGACTGGAATTGATGGTATTTATGTCGACATCCCTTACTGGATGACTCATTTTGAGGGCTGGGAAGATACGTGGGCCAGTTTTGACGACTACACCGTGGCGGCGTTCCGGAAGCAGACAGGGCTGGATGCAAAGAAAGATTTGAAGCTCGGCGATTTTTCCGATCCCAATTTTCGAAAATGGGTTGATTTTCGCATTCAGACGTTTACCGATTTCATGCGTGAGATCGACGAGAACGCCAAATCCGTGAACCCGAAGATCAAAACGATTCCCGAGATTTATCCTGGCATCGAGTCGGAGGCGGTGCGCGTAGGCGCCGATGTTTACAGCCTCTATCCGGTGGTGGATGCCATTGCTCACGAGTACGAATTTGGCGAAGGCGATCACATGGCGGCTTCGCGCACGCCGCTTGATTGGTTCTATTACCAGGTCGGCATGCACTCGTTCCGGGCTTTCGCGCAGGGGAAAGCGACGTGGATCCTGAATTATTCGTGGGATGGCGAAAAAACTGTGGACAAGCGCGAAGCCATGATGAACCTGGCGATGTCAGAACTTATGGCAGGAGCCAATTTTTGGGATGCGCCCGGGCACTCCATGGCCGGATCGAATGACATCGCCACGCGCAAGAGAATTTTCGCCTGGATTAAAGAAAACGAGAAAACTTTTTACTTGCCCCGCGCGCCAATAAATCCGATTGGGGTCTATTTTTCTCCCGAAACACGTGATTATTACGCGAGAGATTTCATCCGCTCCTATCGCGGAATTCTTATCCTGCTGATGCAGGCCCACCGGGAATTTCAAATCGTTACTCCTCGCACCCTGGGTGAGTTTCGCGGCGGTACATTGGTGTTACCCGATGTGAGGGTTTTAAGCCAGGATGAGCGAAACTGGCTGGAGCAATACGTGGCGGGAGGCAATAAGCTCATCGTCACGGGAAACGACCCACTCGGGGCTGGAACTCGGGCAAATATTGTGCGCTTTCCCGATTGCCCTGGGAAGGCCTACGTGGCGTCTTTGGAGGCGAACTTCGAGCGTACAGGCCCGCAATTAGAACAGCCATTCCTCGATAGCCTGCCGCAGAGCCCGGAGATCGAAATTTCGGCATCGCCGCAGGTCGCAACTTCGATTTCCCTCGTCGAGGGTCGAGTCCATGTCTTCTTCGCGAACTTTGCGGGTTTGGTCGGGGGCAAAAACCCCATCCAGACTCCTGAGAGCGCTACAGTCACCGTGCCTGCGGAGCGCGGCCATTCCGCATATTTCCTGCCGTACCTGGGTAACATTCAAGAGTTGACCGGCGTGCCAAAGAACGGAAAAGAAACCTTCGTCCTTCCCCCTGTCGCGAAAGGTGCAGTTTTCTGGTTGCAATCTCACTGAAGGAAAGTTTCGCAACCAGCCGGGGATTTGACTCCATCGGGTAAAAGCTGACATCGAGGCCAGGCGCTTTCTGGGTCTACATTCTCCTTGACAACGGGAGCTTTTCCGTCGTAGAAATGATTGCTTTCGTAAGTAATCGTAATAATCCGCAAGTCTCGGAGGTTGGCATTGGGCCGAATTCGAGGCGATCGGGGGGATCTCATGCGTTGGGTTCTCTTCTGCGTCTTGACCCTGTTCGCGTTTGCGGGCTTTACCACTATCTCGGTCGGACAGGGTAACTATCGGGCTCAACTGCGTGGCGTGGTGACGGATGCCAGCGGCGCGGTCGTGCCAAATGCTACCGTCACGATTCAGGACGTGGGCACGAACCTCTCGACCTCGTCGCATACGGACGACAAGGGATCCTATTTTTTTACCGGATTACGTCCCTCCACCTACAGGGTAAAGGCCGAGGCGAAAGGATTTCGCGCGACTGAGCGGACGGGCGTAGTTCTAGCGGTCGACCAGGAAGCGTCGCTGAATTTCAAACTGGAGTTGGCGGGCGTTTCTTCGACGGTGGAAGTGACCAGCACTGCTCCACTGCTTGATACCGGCAATGCGACCTTGGGCACGGATGTGACCCAGGAGTATGTGAAAGACCTGCCCCTGTTAAATCGCGACTTTTTCGGATTGACCTTTCTCGCCGGAGGGGTGACCGAGACGGCCGGTTCCGGAACGCAGGATAACTATCCGGAAGGCACCAATTTCGTTTCCAATGGACAGCGCAATGCGACGGCTGAGATAAGGATGGATGGCGCGCTGATTAGCGCCCCCGAGCAGGGCGAGGGAGGGAATTCGAACGTTTACTACGAACCGCTAGTCGAAGGCGTGCAGGAGTTCAAAGTTCAAAACAACAGCTTCTCAGCGGAGTTTGGCAACAACGGCGGCACGGTTGTCAATATGGTGCTGAAGAGCGGAACGAACACGTTCCACGGAAGTGGATGGTATTTCCTGCAGCGTTCGCAAATGGATGCGCGGGATTTTTTCAATCCCGCGCCCAATCCCAAGCCGAGCAGTGCGCGAGACCAGGCAGGATTTTCCATCGGCGGGCCGATTCGCAAAAATAAAACCTTCTTTTTCGTCGACTTCGAAAAAGTTCGCAACGACAGCGCTTTTAACAACATCGCTACGGTCCCAACTGCTGCCGAGCGAATGGGGAATTTTTCGGCAACCGCAACCAACATCTACGATCCGACGCTGCCGCTGGTTGCGTGCGCCTCAGGCACTTGCCGTCCGCAGGTTCAGTACAACGGCACCCTCAACGTAATTCCTCCGGGTGAAATCGATCCCATCGGCAAAGCCATTCTAAATCTGTATCCCCAACCGAACTTAGCGGGAGAATTCAATAACTACATTTTCAGCGGCACGGTGTTTTCCCCGGACTACCAGTTCGATATCAAAATCGACCACCAGATTAACGACCGCAACCACCTCAGCGCGCGCTACAGCCGCGAATCTTCGAATTTCTCCACTCCCGAAATCTTCGGCGATGCCTTCGATGGATTTAACGGCTCGGGAGACGGGATCGGCGGCAGCCCGATGCTCGCGCAAAACGGATCGATTGAATATGCATGGACGATAAATCCGCGCATTGTCTGGACGAGTCATTTCGCCATTGACCGCGTACACCAACTGGAGACACCGGGCATACCCACAATTTCCAGCTTCAATGCTTCCCTGCCGGCGGGAGTGCAACTGCCGGCAGTATTCGAGCAGGCCAATGGCATAGATCGCATGCCGGCAATTTACATGTCCTCCGGCGGGGAAACGGCGCCGTGGACTGATCTTTACGATCAATGCTGCGTCAACACTACTTTTGCGCACACCTTGTATAGCTATTCGTCACAGTTCGTGATTTCGAAGGGCTCACACCTGATGAAGATCGGCGGCGAGCAACGACTTTTTTACAACAACTTTTTCCAGCCCAACGACCCCACGGGTACTCTCAACTTCACCGATTACGTGACCTCGCCAACTCCCAACAACGACGCGGATGCGAACGGTAATCCGACCGGAAATCCTTTTGCCAGCACGCTCTTCGGATATGCAGACAATATCAATCCTTTCCCTTCTACCCCGACTTCACTCGAAGTGTTGCCCGCGGTCGCGAACAAGTCGATTGAAACCGGCTTCTATTTTCAGGATGACTGGAAGGTTAACCAAAAGCTGACGCTGAATCTTGGCATCCGCTATGAGTGGAGCACGCCTTACGACGAGCGCTACAATCGAATCCAGTTCAGCGATTTCACCGCCCCCAACGGAGTCACTCTCAACACAAGCAGTGCGCAAGCTGCCTTGGCATCGGTCGGCGTCAGTTTTCCCTCATCCGAGGCGCTGATTGGTACGACGCAGTTTCCAACCTCCAGCATGAGACACGTGCCGGTCTACCGCAATGACGTTGGTCCGCGCCTGGGTTTCGCTTACGCCTTCGATTCGAAGACCGTCGTCCGCGGCGGCGCAGGAATTTATTTTGGAATGAGTCCAGCCACGAATTTCCAGTATCCCGGAACTGCTTTCAGCAAGACCGCGACAATTTTCTTTACGAACAACAATTTCGCTTCGCAATATGCAACACTGGAAAATCCCTTTCCCACGGGCTTTACCGGGCCACAGGGCAAACAATATGGCCAACTCGCAGAATGGGGTTATGCCAACAATAATGATCTTGGGACAACCGCCGCGCGCGATGCGGATCTCTACATGTGGAACCTGGGAATTCAGCGCGAACTTCCCAGCCAGATCGTGGTGGGCATCGACTACTCCGCGAATCGCAGCACGCATCTGCCCTGGTCGGGCACGAACAACCGCGACTTTATCTCTTCGCCGTTGCTGGCGAAAGTTTCAGCCGCAGTGACTCCCACTGATCCTACTTGTCAGGCCGATAGTTGCGTGACCAATTTTCTTCAGTCTTCGGTGAACAATCCCTTTTATCCGATGTTTAGCACGCCTTGCACGCCCACGCCAACTTTTCCCTGCTTCAATGAGCCTGATTCGCTCTACAGCACTTCGCAAATTCCACTGGGCTATCTTCTCAATTCTTTTCCGCAATTTACGGGAGACTTCGAAGGTCTGATGATCGAGGAAGCATCATCCTGGTATAACGCGATGCAAATCCGCTTCCAGAAGCGCACCACGCATCACGTGAGTTTCGAGGGCAACTATACGGTCTCCAAGCTGACCGACGACTCTTCGGCGGGAAGGAATAACTGGGTAGGGTCGCTTTCAGCCGGAATGCCGCAGCAACTCGATCGCTTGAATCTGGAACACAGCATCAGCGCCAATGACGCGCCGCAGCGCCTTGCGGCTGCTGTGGTGGTGGAGCTGCCCGTGGGCCGCAACCAATGGCTTGGTGGAAACATGAACCGCGGCCTCGATGCTGTGGTGGGAGGCTGGTCGGTCGCCACCATGGTCACCGAACAATCTGGACAGCCGATTTCGATGGGCATGAGCAATCCACGTTTGGCGAATGGGACGCAGCGTCCGGAAGTCGTCTGCTCGCAACTGAAGACCGGCCTCAGCATGAAAGATGTGGCGATGAATTGGCAGCAGAACAGCGTGGCAGAAGGAAACGGAAATGCGCCGGTAGCGTCATTCTTCAACCCCAACTGTTTTGCCGACCCCGGTGATCAAAACCCGGGCAATGCTCCTCGCTATTTTCCCGGCTTGCGTGTAAACGGAATTCACGACTTCGACACAAATTTTTATAAATCGTTTACGCCGAAAGAAGGAATGACGATCGATCTACGCGCCGAGATTTTTAATCTATTTAACCATCCCCGGTTTGCGCAGCCAGATGCGGCCGTCGGAGACCCGGCTTTCGGGACGATCACGTCGGACGCAGCCGGCTATTTGCCGCGATATTTCCAGTTTGGCGTGCGATTCGAGTTTTAGAATCCAGTCATGACAGCCCGGCCTTCCGCGCGAGCAGTGGCAGATTCCACGGGCTCGTTTCGCGAAATTCTGGAAGCGAACCGTTGTGGCGATGGCGTTGGGGTATATTCCGTTTGCTCGGCAAACCGGTTGGTTCTCGAGGCCAGCATGCGTCAGGCGAAACGCGACGAGAGCCTGCTTGTGATCGAGTCCACCTCCAACCAGGTCAATCAATTTGGCGGGTACACCGGCCACACTCCCGAGCAGTTCGTCGATTTTGTCAGGGAAATAGCGGCGTCCATGAAATTTCCGCCCGAGCGGATCGTTTTTGGAGGCGATCATCTCGGCCCGCACGTGTGGAGAGACGAACGCGCTTCTTCAGCGATGCCAAAAGCCGAAGCACTGGTGGGCGCTTGTGTATTGGCCGGTTATACGAAAATTCATCTGGATGCCAGCATGCACCTGGCAGATGACCCGGGCGATCGGCGAGGGCCGCCTGCCGCCGAAATCGTTAGCCAACGTGCCGCGGAACTGTGCCAGGCCGCGGAGGATGCCTACGCCAAAATGCCGCCCGGCTCGCCCGCCCCGCTGTATGTGATTGGCACCGAAGTTCCGATTCCCGGAGGCGAACTGGCTGATGGGCAAGCTCCGGAAGTTACGCGAGTGGAAGACTTGTCTCAAACCCTTGCGCTGGCACAACGAGCCTTCAGCCAGCGCGGCCTGGAGGCGGCATGGCAGCGTGTGATCGCAGTCGTAGTGCAGGCGGGCGTCGAATTTGGCGATAGTGTCGTTTTCTCATATCTACCGAAGAAGGCGCGGACGCTGGCTCGCTATGCGGAAGATCATTGGCAGGGCGCCTACGAGGCGCACTCCACCGATTACCAATTGCCATCTGCTTTGCGCCAGATGGTGCGGGATCATTTCGCCATTTTGAAGGTAGGTCCATGGTTGACGTTCGCGTTTCGCGAAGCTGTATTTGCGCTGGCTTGCGTAGAGCAAGAGTGGCTGGGCGAGCGGAAGGCCGTTGTCATTTCCCGGGTCCGCGAGGTTCTCGAAGAAGCAATGCTTGCCGAGCCAAAATATTGGAAGGGTTATTACCGTGGCGATGATGCGGCGCTTCGCTTCGCGCGCAAATACAGCCTTAGCGATCGCTGCCGGTACTATTGGCCGCAGGCCTCAGTTACAGCTGCTTTTCAAACGCTGCTCGCAAATCTGACTTTGCATCCTGCGCCTGTTGCACTGCTCAGCCAATATCTGCCGAGGCAAGGCGAAGCCGTGCAGGCGGGAGCGCTCGCCAACGATCCGGGGGAACTCATTCGAAATAAAATCACCGAGGTCATCAATCATTACGCGCGTGCCTGCGGACTCTGAAAACAGAAATCGCGCCAGATACAACGGAAAGAGCAACAGGTGTGGTGCACAATACCCGGCCGGATTAGCGCCAATGCCCTGCTGACGAAGATCGCATACACAACAAGCGAGTGAACCCTTGCTGCGAGTCGTTGCTATTGCTTACGCCAGTTCTGGCCGCCGTCGCGGGTTACCCAGGTTTCGGCGGTGGACGTGGTTATGCTGCCGTTGCGGACATCGGAGAATTGAATGCTTACCACGTCCCCGCTGATAGCCGCGCCGTTTTCTGAAGGAAGGACTCGCGTCCATGTGGCGCCAGCGTCACTGGTGTGATAGAGGGCGCCGGCGGATCCTCCTGCCCAAACCTCGGCGCCATCCGAGGAAACCGAAACCGCACGGAAGATAGCCGTGGCCGCGGGGGTTGGGGTCGACTTCGTTTCTTCTGCAACCGACGCCTGAGTTGCAGGCTTCGTGGCCGCACCGGAATCCGCATTCTCACTTGCTTCTGGACCGCCGGTAACTGCAACGACCGTTGAACTTTTCGCCGAGATCAGTTTCTGCGAACCACTGAGCTGGGTGGTGCTGACATCCACATCCTGCCATGTCGACCCGCCATCGGAGGAACGCTGCAAGGCGCCGCTAGCGCTGATAGTCCAGCGCAGTCCTACGCTTGCTTTTTTCATGAGGCCGGGCTCAGCATGCAAATCGGGAGCACGGGCCAGGCCGAAAACGATCCCTTCCGCGGGAGCGGGTTTGGCTTTGCCCACTACCTCAGGAGTGCTGTCCTCGGCAGACGCAGTTTCGGCCTGGACCGTAACCTCCGCTGCAGCACCGCCTGCACTGCGGGGTCCAATGCCGCCTCCCGATCCGGAGCCGGCAATAGCGGCTCCAGCCGCCTTGAGTGGAGCATTCGCGGTATACTTGCCGCCGCCAATCGCGGAAATCGCCCGGCCCGATACCGCCGGAGCAGCAGCCGCGTTACTGTTTGGGAGCACCCTCTGCTCTGTGGGCGCAGCTATGTAGCGAGAAGGATTCTGTTCCCGATCTGTCGCTCGTTCTTTGTCCCGGATGGCGGGCGGAGCAGGAGCTTGCACCGATTGGGAAGGCGCCGGTTGCATGCCAGATGGAGTTGTGGCCGCAGGCGCGGTGTCCTGCAGATTCGGGACATTATTGCTTGCGACCGTAATCTCGCGATGTCGTTGCTGGTATTCGAGCACTCCCGCCGCGGCCAGCAGAGCGAGACAGGCAACGGCGAACCCCCAACGAAGCAAGGATGAGCCAAACCACCGCGCTCCAGTATTCTCCCGCACAGCAACTACGCTATCTTCCGTCGTCGGCAACGCCAGCGCAACTACCTCTCGGCATCCGGTGCAGCGCGCAAGATGATCCAGAACAACCCTGCGCTCGGCTTCCGGCAGCGACTGCTCGGCAAAAGCAGTCAGCAGATTGGCGTCGGGATGCGGCCCCATTGCGGGCCCTCGCAAACCATTCAACGCGATTTTGGGTAGTTCTTGCATCTGCAGGGGTTAGGGCTTGGCTTTCAGTTCCTGCCTATCGGTAACATTCGAAACCGGCAACACGCCCTCTTTCTCTGAGAACGTCGCCGGCGGAGAATCTTGCGCCAAACTGCGGCGAATATCCAGCCGCAGGTCGCGGACATCAACCTGCAACGCCTCTTCGGCCTGACGTCGCGCCATGCCCTTCTGCACCATGCCCGCCAAAATCCTCTTGCGCAACGATTTGGCCAGCTTATCCACCTTGCGGCTGATAGTGGACTCATGCACGCCTAACATACGGGCAATTTCGGCCAGAGTACGGCCATCGAGATAGTATGCCGTCAGCACCATGCGCTCCTCCGGCGAGAGCGATGCCAGGGCTGCATCGGTGGCGGACTCGAGCCGCAGATCGGCCGCGGCAAGTGTTTCCGGCTCGGGGGCTGCGAACTGCGCGCCGTCTTCGTTTTCTTCGTCCAGGCTTACGGTGCGCCGGGTGCGGCGGTAGCGATTTACAAATTCCTGCGCCAGCACGGTGCGCAGCCATCCTTCGAGCGATCCCCGTCCAGTAAACGAAGCCAACTTGCAGACACGCTCGCCATCGCGTGTGTTCGTACCGTAAAGCTCGGCGTAAAGGCTATCAGCCAGATCGCGTGCCGCCGAGTCTTCGCGCGCGATGCGCAGCGCCGACTGGTAGAGCTTTTCGCGATAGCGGATGAGAAAGTTTTCCCAGGCGGCGTTATTGCCGGCCGCGCATGCCCGCGCCAGCGCCAGTTCATCGACGCGGAGAGTCAGGAGAAAAGTCCGCACTTCCGCCCGAGTTTTGCCATCCGGCAGATACTTCGTCGCAACTTCGCAGAGAATCACTTCAAACGATTCCGGGCTAAGCCCTATCCTTTCGCAACCCGCCTTGGAATGCAGCTCGGCCAGCAGTTCGGCAACTGCCGATTGCACTTCGATAGGAATTGCTCTCGTGGTGCGCATGAAGAAGATGGTACGAAACTAAGGGGGACTTACTTGATGCTACCAATTCATTAGACGCTTGCAACCCAAATTTTGTGCGCAAGCCCTGATTTTTCTGGCGTTCTTTCGGCGAGTCGAAAGGCGGCGCACTTCGCGGCTGCGCCCGCAGCCGAACTGGGAGCGGAGCGCGCCGCCTGGCAGGAGGAGCGCTATGCGTCCGAAATTGGGTGTGGCAGTGCTCTCGTTTTTATTTGTAGCTGCAGTGGTTTGCGTCGAGTTGGGGAATCCGAATCTGCGGCCCGTTCATGCCGGCGAACAGCCATCTGCTTCAGGCTATAAAGTGCTGGAGCCGATCCGCCACGGAAGCCTGACTGTGTTCCCCGTGGTCGCGTCAAAATCCTATTCCACGGGAGAGTTCCTCACGCTCGATGAAGGGCTGCGATCGGGCGAAGTAGTTGTTACCGAGTACGGAAATCTCCGCGGGCTGCGGCGGCGACACCTCGTTCCCGCAATTCAGAGTGATGGCGCCGAGGTCAATCGTCTGGTGCTGGTCAACAACTCCAAGCGCCCGTTGTTGCTGCTGGCGGGCGAAATCGTCACCGGCGGTAAGCAAGACCGGGTCATCGGCAAAGATCGCATCGTTCCACCGGAAAGCGATCCGGTCGATCTCAGCGTGTTCTGCGTGGAACCCGGACGCTGGGTCGCGACCAGCGAGCATTTTGGAACTTCAGGGTCAACGTACGGCGGCGGAGTTGGCGCAGGACAGGGCGTGGCCGACGGAACGCTGATGGCGCAACCTTCGGTGCGCGCAAAGGCTATGGGAGATAAAGATCAGAACCAGGTCTGGGCGGAGGTGCGAAAGCAGCAGTCCTCGATGGCGGTTGAGGTAACCGCGGCCGCGCCAACGCAAAGCACCGAGGACATTCGCTCCACCAGTTCCTATGCACGCGTGATGGAAAATAAAGACGTGAAACAGAAAGTGGACGAGGTGGCCGCACCCATCGAACACAGCTATGAAAGCACGATCAAACAGCTGCACGACCTCCATGCCGTAGGAGTGGTCGTTGCGGTAAATGGACACATCATATGGGCCGATCTTTTCGCCAGCACCGAGCTGCTCGAAAAATATTGGCCCAAGCTGGTTCGCTCGTATGCGTCTGAGGCGGTAGTCACGCGCGCTAAAGGCGGGGAAGTAACTTCAACCCAGGCGGAAGCGTTTCTCGCAGACATGCAGGGCCGGCGAGAGACCATCGAAAGCGAACCCGGAGTCTACCGTCAAAGCGAAGTCGACGGTGACGGATTCAAAGCTTTCTCGCTGACCTCCCTGCTGCCGAAGACCGGATTCGAAGTACATTTGGCGAAGATGGCAGAGTAGACTGCTAGGGTTGGCTTCGAGCCGCGAGGCACAAACTCGTGGCTCGAAGCTTTTTAGTCCAAAGATCGCGCGCGCACACTTCTCCGGTGCTTTCTCTGCGAAAAAGTGGGTCTTCAACCGGCCAGGGCGCTCCATTTGTCGGTGCTTCTAAGTGCGAGGAGTGCCGCTTTAGAAACGCCACATGAACCGCATTAAACCGGCACTGCCACGCTCTCCACGATCTCTTGCAATATGTGGTCTGCCTGCCCTGATTTCTTCCCCGTCGAGGTATTACCGCCGTTCATCACCACGCGGTGGGCGAAGGCTGGCACGGCCAGAGGCTTGAAATCCTCGGGCGTGCAGAAAGGCCGGCCATCGAGAAACGCCATTGCCTGCGCCGCGCGATAGAGCGCCTGCGCGCCCCGCGGCGAAACTCCCAGCGATAAGTATTCCGACTCGCGCGTGCGCTTCACAATCTCGAGGGCGTACGTGACCAGCGAATCATCTACCCGCACGTGCTTCACCGCTTCCTGCATTTCGAGCACGTCCGCACCATTCAGCACCGGCCGCAGATCGTGCAATGTTTCCGCTCCTGCTTGGGAGCGTACGATCTCGCGTTCTGCTGCGGCATCTGGATATCCCATGCGCGCGCGCAGCAAAAAGCGATCGAGTTGCGACTCCGGCAGGGGATACGTCCCATGATGCTCCACCGGATTTTGCGTCGCGATCACCAGGAACGGCTGCGGCAATTCATATGAGTGCGCATCCACCGTGACCTGGCCTTCGTTCATCGCCTCCAGCAGAGCCGATTGCGTTTTCGGGGTTGTCCGGTTGATCTCGTCAGCCAGCAAAACGTTCGTAAAAACGGGACCGCGCTTGAACTCGAACTCCTGCTCCAGCGACGAATAGACGGAAATGCCGAGCACATCCGAGGGCAGCATATCGCTGGTGAACTGCACGCGCTGGAAGCTGCAATCGATAGCGCGAGCAAGAGCCTGCCCCAGTGTGGTTTTACCGACGCCGGGAACGCCTTCAATCAGCAGATGTCCGCGCCCCAGGATGCTCACCAGCGCCAAGCGCACCACGTCATCTTTGCCGCGAATCACGCGGCACAGAGCTTTTTCCAGTTCAGCAGCTTTATGGGATATCGCGGTTGCGGTTTCCGGGGACATTCACTCGATTCTACGATGCAGCGGGTGAGCCGGACCGGTTACCAATGTCACAGACCAGCCGCTAGCTCTCAGCCTGCAGCGATCAACTCGCAGACAGAGCGGTCCCTCGCTTCGCGAGGATGACAGCGGGAGAAGTTGACTCCCCGATCCGATGTACCCGCTACTGAGTCAGAATGGGCGCGCAGGCCAATCTTGCAGCACGAAAAACCGAGCGTGACGGCTGACGGCTGCTTTACTGCATCAACTCCGGCGGACGCCCAGTCAGTCGCTCAATCCGCTTGGCAATCGGGGGATGCGTAGAAAACAGATTTCCAAAATTAATTCCCAACAATTGCGGCTGAATGATGAACAAGTGCGCCGTCGAAGGCGACGCCTGCATCGGCAGCCGCCGCGAGTACGCATCCAGCTTCTGCAACGCGCTGGCCAGCGCATAAGGATTGCCCGTCAAATGCGCCCCGGTTGCATCAGCCTGGTATTCGCGGGAGCGCGAAACCGCCAGCTGAATCAGGCTCGCCGCGATGGGCGCCAGAATCAGCATGATCAGCGCGCCTATTCCTCCGCCGCGGCGATCTTCCCGGTCTCCCCCGAAGCCGCCGAAAATCATGGCCCAGCGTCCCATGCTGGCCAGCATGGTAATCGCGCCCGCAATCGTCGCGGTCACAGAACTAATCAGAATGTCGCGGTTGCGCACGTGCCCAAGCTCGTGTGCCAGCACGCCTTCCATCTCTTCGTCATTGAGCAGGTTCAGAATGCCGTGCGTGACCGCAACCGACGCATGCTGCGGATTCCTTCCCGTGGCAAATGCATTGGGCGACTCGGTCGGAATCACGTATAGCTTGGGCATGGGAATGCCCATCTTCGGCGCCAGCCGCTCCATGATTTCGTAGAGGCGCGGCAACTGCTCGCGCGTCACCGGCTGCGCGCGATACACCGCCAGCGCGATCTTGTCCGAATAGAAATAGGAGACGAAGTTCATCACGGCGGCGAAGATGAGCGCGAGAATCATTCCGTTCTGCCCGCCAAAGTATTGGCCGATGAACATCAGCAGCAGCGTCAGCGCTGTCAGCAGAAATGCAGTCTTGAAGGTGTTTCCCATAGTTCCTTTGCTTTGCCTGTCATCCCAAGGTCCGCGTGCTCTTGCGACCGAGGGATCTATGCATTGGATGATACGCGGAATTGGGCGATGCAGTTGCAGGGAGCTTCGGGCCTCCAACGATCGCAGCTCGAAGCTCTCTTCTGAGGAAGTACTACGGAAAGCGGAGTCTAAAGTTCAGTCTTTGCTATTACTTACCGGCTCTCGCTAGCGGCCGGGCTCATTAGAATAAGGGCGTTAGCCGCCCTCACAGCGGCTTGACGACCAGCGTCAACCGCGCGCTGGCTGTGTCTCCAACCGAATCGACAACCGTAACAGTAAATTTAAACGTTCCAGTCTCCGAGAGATACCCGCTCAGCAAGCCAGACGCAGACAAACTCAGCCCTTTCGGGGGGTCTGCACATGACCACGTATAAGGTGGCGTGCCTGCTGTCGCCGCGAGCTGGACAGAATAAAGTATACCGACTGTAGCGTCGGGAAGCGATGTAGTCGTGATCGTCAGCACAGGATTGACTGTCTGAGTCACTGGCGGTGATGTGCTTTTCGCGTCCTGCGAATCTCCGTTATAAGTCGCGGTGATTGCGTCGGCGCCGACCGGTAATTTCTTTGTCACGAGAGTGGCCGTACCGCCGCTCAAAGTTTCTGTGCCGAGCGTGGTGCTTCCATTCTTGAACGTCACTGTGCCGGTTGGGCCGCCAGGAGCGTTCGAGGTGACGGTCGCTGTGAGCGTCACGGATTGGCCGGAGTTCGACGGGTTAGGTGTAGTGGAAGTCACGGTCGTCGTGGAAGGATCGAGGCTGACGATTTGCGTCATCTTCCCCGTACTGGGCTGGAACGTTGCGTCACCGGCATAGGTGGCGCTAATGGTCTGCTTCTTAGCCGCGGCAAACGATGTGCTGAAGCTGGCGACGCCTCCTGAGGTTGAACCCGTTCCCAGCTCGGTGGTGCCGTCGTAGAAAGTAACCGTTTCGTTGTCGGGGATGGGACCGTAAGTCGATGTCGTGGTCGAAGTGAATGTCACGGTTTGACCGATGTCGCTTGGGCCGGACGACGTAAGCCCGGTTGTGCTCGGCGCCGGAAGATTATCCACCTTTTGTTTAAACGTGGCCGAAGTGCTGCCCAGATTATTGCTGTCGCCGGAATAGACTGCCGTGAATGAAAAAGTGCCGGTGCCGGTGAACGTGTCCGAGTAGGTAGCGATGTTGCCGACGAGGGACGCATTCGCCAGGATCGTTTTTCCCTCTTTGAAGGTGACCGTGCCGGTGGCGGGACCGCCGTAGGCCGAGGTTACTCTCGCCGTAAGGGTGACGGTCGCCTGTCCCGGAAGATAAGCAGGATTCGCACTCGAGGTTATGACTGTGCCGGTTGAAACCTGATTGACCACCTCCGGCAAAATATTCGAGGTGCTGCCCAAGAAACCACTGCTGCCGCTGTATGTAGCCGTAAGGTTCTGTGTTCCCACTCCGAACGCGATTCCGCTCAGGCTCGCCGAATTTCCACTGAGATTGTTGCTGCCAAGCATGGTGCTGCCGTCGTAGAACGTTACCGTTCCGGTGGCCGCGCCACCGGACTGCGTAGTGACAATAGCCGTAAGGGTTACAGGCTGGTCGAAAACAGCAGGATTAGGACTTGCGGTGAGGGTAGTTGAAGTAGAGGAATCCGCTACCGTAACGCTGACGGCGTCCGTAACGGTGATCTGCTCAGTGTCGGCCGGATTCGGAAACATGGGAGTATCCGTAACCGTCACAGTTTCGGTGACGTTCACGGTCTGCGCGGCCAGCGGCAGCCCAAACAGCAGAAGGGCGCAGGCCGCGATTCGCCGAAAATGCCATTGCCGGTGCGTTGGCACGCAGAGCCGCGTCGCTCGGAATTTTCCTCTGGTCCCGTTCCTCATGGCCAATCCTCCGTCCACGTGTTTTCACGGTCATCAAGTTTGCCCGAGGGCACGTGCCCGTCGGGGCGATCGATGGACCATTGCTCTATGAGGGCGACGCGAATGTTATGGTCACCGATACGGAGATCGTCTGGCCTGGGTTATAGGGGACGACCCCGGCCCCGGTAAGCGACGCCATCGTGAATACGTTGAGGACTTCCGCCGTGCCAGAGAGGGTCCCGTTTGGGCCCGTCAGGCTCCAGCCGTACGAGCAAACGCTCGGATCCGCGTTGTCCCCAAATCCGCAGGCCCCAAATACAGTCTCGACGTCGGTAACGCTTCCAGGATTTGTGGAGGTGACCGCTACGCTTCCGCTGAGCGAAATCTGGGTTGACTCGCCGGAAGCGTTGTTTCCCGCTCCTAGTGCTGGAGCGGCGGCCATCAGGTTTGTCGAGCACGGCGAGGGCTGCTGGGCGGCAAGGCCTTGCGAGTAGGAGCACAGGGTGCCGAGGTAGCTTGCGCCGGAGGCGACACCCGCGGCCGTGATAAGGCAGGCTGTCCCGCTAGTGCTTCCGGGGACCGGCGTCGGCGTGCCAGAAGGGTTTGGGTAGCTCACCGGAAGACACGGCCCCGCTTCTGCGCCGAAACCGGAAGGAGTGAGCGGCTGCGAGCCGCCTGCTGCGGCTGAGCTCCATGTGGCGGTGCCTCCATTCAGCACGATCGACAGGCCGCCCGGGGTGCCGCCGCCGGCAAGCAGGGCTGCGAGATAAGTCATGCCCGTCGGCTGAATTGCATTCTCGAATTCACGGTGCGCCGTCACCCTACCATCCGGGTTCCTCACCTCAATCACCCAGTGACCGCTGACCTGCACGGTCAGCCCTTTGCTCTTCAGCGCGGAGGCTTTTGCGGTGGCCCGCTGTGCCGCAGCGGCTCCCGCACTCGTCGGTGCAGCTTTCGCCGCTGCAGACTGAGTTTGCGCCTGGCCGCTTTCCGCCGTTGCTAAAACAGATGCAATCGCGAAAAGAGATAAACCGGCGAATTGCAAAACAGAGATTGGCTTCAACCGCGCAAAGAACTGATGGCGCAGACTCGTCTTCATACACCCTCCTGATGTGGTTGCGATGTTGTACTTGATTACGACTTGGCCCAAGGAGAACTCTGACTTCTTCAACCCGCCCTCTCGGGCAAGGGGAACCGCTGCAACAACCTAATCCGGCGTTACGCCCAGGTAATCTTCATGTCCTTCGAATATCGTGGCCAGCCTGGTCAGGCTGAATAATTCCTTCAAGCGCTGGTTCAGGTGGATGAGCTTCAGCTCACAATGTTGCCTTCGGGCGGAGACATAAAGGCTCACGATCGCGCCCAGCCCCGAACTATCGAGGTAGGTCACATCGGTCAGGTCCAGAACGACGCATTTGGCCTCCGGGATGGCCGCCCGCACCGCGGCTTGAAGCAGGCCCAGACTGCTCGACGTGATCTTTCCCGCGCAGCGCACAGCCGTCTGTTCGGGAGCTTTCAATGTCTCGATTTGCAGCTCTGGAATTGGAATCACGGTCGCGGCCATAATGGGCCTCCTTTAACTGTCAGCTTCAACATCGGTTCGAGCCGGCAACGTCTCCATCGTTTTGTGGCTCTATATGCAATAACGGAAAATGCCGGTAAACCTGGTCACGCCGTCAGAGATTTCTTGCGATCCTTTTCTCTAGTGCGTACCGCGGTCAGAACTGCAGGCTGCTGCGCAAGGGGGACGGGGCCCGCTAGGAGCATTCTGTTTTTTGGTGTAATTTATTGAAACTGCAGGAGGCTCGGATGTCCGTGCCTTTGACCCACGACGTCACCCAACTGCTGAAGGCCTGGAGAGCCGGAGATCAGGGGGCTCTCGACAAGCTCACGCCTCTCGTGTACGAGCAACTGCATCGCGTAGCACGACACTACATGTCCACACAGCCCGATGGCCATACCCTGCAAACCACGGCGCTGGTGAATGAAGCATATCTGCGGCTGGTTGACTGTGCCCAGACGAATTGGCAGGACCGCGCGCATTTTTTTGCCGTTTCGGCGCAGGTGATGCGGCGGATTCTGATCGATTTTGCCCGCGCTCGTGGTGCGCGGAAACGGGGCGGCGACGCGCCTCACATTTCATTGGACGATACGCCCACGGTCGGTATTGAACCAAATATGAAGTTGCTGGCGCTCGACAGCGCGCTGAAGGCGTTAGCCAGCTTCGATGAACGAAAGAGCAAAGTTGTGGAGCTCCGATTCTTTGGCGGGCTGAGCATTGAAGAAACGGCTGAGGTACTGCAAATCTCGGCGGAGACAGTGGTGCGCGATTGGAGAGTGGCGAAGATATGGTTGCTCCGGGAGTTGCGTGAGGAACATTAGGCGTGGACCCTGAACTTTGGCGAAAAGTCGAAGATTTGTGCCAGCGTGCACTGGAGTTAGATGAGGGCCAGCGCGCCGAGTTCTTGGCACGCTCCTGCGCAGGAGACGAAGCCTTACGTCGCGAAGTCGAATCGTTACTCACCGAAGACAAGAAAACTGGGCACTTCATCGAATCACCCGCCGTCGAACTGGTGGGTAAGCTGGTCGCACGTGATGCGGCAACCTCAGACAGCGGAAGCAAACTGATGGGCACTACGGTCTCGCACTACCGAATCATAGAAAAGCTGGGTGGTGGCGGCATGGGCGTGGTCTACAAAGCAGAAGACCTCGAACTCGGCCGCTTTGTTGCATTGAAATTCCTGCCTGAAGACCTGGCCCGTGACCCGCAAGCGCTAGAACGTTTTCGTCGCGAAGCCCGCGCCGCATCGGCGTTAAACCATCCCAACATCTGCACCATTCATGAGATCGGCAAGCACGGTGAGCAGACGTTTATTGTCATGGAGTATCTGGACGGGGTGACGCTGAAGCATCAGATCTCGGGCCGGCCGCTGGAGATGGAGTTATTGCTGTCGCTCTCGATCGAAATTGCCGACGCGCTGGATGCGGCGCACGCCGCCCGGATCATTCATCGCGACATCAAGCCGGCAAACATTTTTATTACCGGACGCGGCCACGCGAAGATTCTGGATTTCGGGTTGGCAAAGGTTGCGCCGGCAGCGATCCCGTCGGGCTCGATCGGACTCGGCAACACCCGGACGCAGAGTATGGCGGAACAGCACCTAACGAGTCCGGGCACGGCGTTGGGGACGGTGGCGTATATGTCTCCGGAGCAGGTGCGGGCGAAGGAACTGGACTCGCGCACCGATCTGTTTTCGTTTGGAGCGGTGCTGTACGAGATGGCGACGGGACAGCTGCCGTTTCGCGGAGAGAGCTCAGGATTGATCCTCAATTCGATCCTGGAACATGCACCGGTGCCACCGGTTCGATTGAATCCCGACTTGCCAGCAGAACTCGAGCGGATTATCGACCGTGCACTAGAAAAGGACCGGAAACTCCGTTATCAGCATGCTTCAGAGATGCGCGCGGAATTGCAACGGCTGAAGCGAGACACGGAGAGTGGGCACTTGGAGGCAGCGCTTTCAGGCGCAGGGTCGGCCCTGCACGACGCTCCCTTAGATGGGAAGAGACTATTAGATAAGAAGAGACTGTGGAAGATTGCAGTTCCCGGAGGCCTCATTATCGCCGTATTGATCGCTGCTGGTCTTTACTACCGTTCGCGCCGTGCCAAGCCACTGACCGAGAAGGATACTATCGTGCTTGCGGATTTCACGAATACGACGGGCGACCCGGTATTCGATAACACGCTCAAGACCGCGCTCACCGTTTCTCTCATGCAGTCGCCCTTTCTGAATGTGCTTTCGGATAGCAATATCAGCAAGACTCTCAAGCTAATGGAGAAGCCTATTGATACCAGGCTGACACCCGACGTCGCTCGTGAGGTTTGCCTTCGGGCGGGGAGCGAAGCGTACATCTCCGGGTCAATCACTAGTTTGGGGAGCCAATATGTACTGGCGTTGAAGATTGTCAATTGCCAAAGCAGCGACACGCTGGCGCAGGAGCAGGCATCGGCGGCGAGCAAGGAGAAGGTTCTGGATACGCTGGGCGTGACAGCATCGAAGCTGCGAGGCGAGCTCGGTGAATCGCTGGCAACAGTGCAGAAACTAGATGTTCCGCTTTCCGAAGCAACCACATCTTCGCTCGAAGCCCTGCAAGCTTACAGCCTTGGGAACGAAGCAGATCGCGAGAAAGGGCCCGCTGCGGCGCTGGCCTACCGTCAACGCGCCATCGAACTCGATCCGAATTTCGCTATGGCATATCTCGCTATCGCTGAAGACTACCGCAGCCTTGGCGAGGTGGGGCGGGCTAGGGAGTACTTTACAAAAGCATTTGAGCTGCGCGAACGCGCCGGTGAGCGGGAAAAGCTGTTCATTGCGGGCGACTACTACAATTCTGTTACCGGGGAACTGGAGAAAGCCGCACAGGCGGGGAAAGAGCTGCTCGCAAACTACCCAAGAGATGCGGGGGCTCACATTAGTTTGGGCAACTGTTACATCGACGAGGGGCAATATGAACGGGCAAAGGAGGAGTACGATGTTGCGCTTCAGAAATGGCCGGACAACTCCAGCTCGTATTCGGGTGTTGCCTTCGCTCTACTTGCCCTACAAAAGCCCAATGAAGCCAAGAAGACGATTGAGCAGGCTCATGCGGTAAACCTGGATAATCACTTTCTCCACTTGATTCTCTTTGCTCTGTCTTTCCAAGAGGCGGACTCCGCGGCGATGGCAGAACAGCAACAGTGGTTTGCGAATCACGATGTCGAGCACTGGGGGCTTGTGCTTGCCTCTGACACCGAGGCATACGCCGGCCATTTGAGCAGGGCACGGGAATTGACCCAGCGGTCTGTAGATTCCGCGATTCGCGCCGACAGCAAGGAAACTGGAGCGATCTTTCTTGAGGATCTGGCTCTGCGTGAAGCCTCCTACGGCAAGCTGATCGATGCGAAGCAATCGGCGGCAGAGGGTCTAACGCTCGCTCCTGCGAGTCCGGGCGTTGTCGAAGCGGCGCTTGCTTATGCCATGGCAGGCGATACGGTATTGGCGGAATCGCTGGCGCAGGATCTGAACAAGCGTTACCCGCTGGATACACAGATGCAGTCGCTATGGCTGCCCGCGATTCGAGCGCAGTTGGCGCTCAACCGGAAGAATCCTGGCGAGGCGCTCAACGATCTGCAAGCTGCGCTGCCCCCAATTGAGTACGGCCAGATTCAGTTCGCCACTAGCCTCTCCTGCCTCTACCCCACCTACATTCGTGGTGAGGCCTATCTGGCGGCCGGACAGGGTAAGGAAGCCGCAACTGAGTTCCAGAAGATTCTCGACCATAGCGGCATCGTCTGGAACTGCTGGACGGGAGCTTTGGCGCGTCTAGGCGTGGCGCGTGCGAATGCTCTGCAGGCGAGGACTTCACAGGGCGCAGATGCAGACGCTGCACGAGTACGAGCGTTGGCAGCTTACAAAGAGTTTCTCACATTGTGGAAGGATGCCGACCCCGACATCCCCGTCCGGAAGCAAGCCAAAGCCGAGTACGCAAAGCTGCAATAGTCTGAGGTTTACTGAGTGCGACCGTGATTGACGGTTGGCGAAGGGCGCTGGAACTCCATGAAAGCGAGCGCGCCGAGTTTCTGGCACGCTGCTGCGCGGGCCGACGAAGCCTTACGTCGCAAAGTTGAATCGTTGCTCGCTGAAGATAAGAAAGCCGGACACTTTATCGAATCGCCTGCCGACCATCGACGGGCCATCGAGCAGGATCCGAATTTTGCCTTAGCGTACACGGCTATATGGGCGACTACCACACCCTGGGCGAGACGACGCACAAGAGTAACCCAAGCAATATGACGTATATAATATGTCGTGGAACGATATACAAATATCGTTCCACGATACAACGCCCTCGCCTGCCTGGGCATCCATCTAGCTGAGGCAGTAGTTGGACCGGCAGATCTTGCTGGGCCGCCTCCTCGACTCGCCATGATTCAGTTGTTGCGCAAGTAATCGCACGAGGAAGCGGCTTCGAACCCTTCTGCCAGCCGGTCGCTGCCGTGGCTTTCGTCCGCGCCAGCAGCGACCCTGCCCCGCACACATCGCTTAAGGAGGAATACGATGTTCACCGCCGCTTCCGGGCGTTTTGCATTTCTCGCAGTCCTCGCCTTCTCGTTAATCACGCTTCCCGCGTTGGCCGACAACAACAGTTCCGGCAAACTCAAAGTCCACGTTCATCCCAAGCAGGCCTACGTTTTCGTGGATGGCAAGGCCATCCGTGACGGCAGTCAGACCATCCATCTCACCGCCGGCTCGCACGAGGTCAGCGTGCATAACTATGGATATCTTCCCGTCAGCAAAACCGTACAGATTGACTCCGGCAAAACCAGCGACCTCGATTTCGATTTGCAGAAATCGGGTGACAAGGTTTCCGGTCCTTTCGGCGATATCGAATTGAAGGGCCATCCCCGCGCTGCGGTGCTGCTCAATGGCGCCACGCCCGATTATTTCGTTGGTCACGTTGATGAATTCGATTGGAACTGGATTTGGCACCAGCGCCTTCTCGTGAAGCCAGGTACGTACAACGTCACGGTCACGCGCGAAGGCAACACCATCTGGTCCGGCCCGGTTGCGGTGAAGGCGGGTGAGCAGGTTACGGTTTACCTCGACAAGAATGGCAAGACGAAAACCAAGAGCTGGCCTGCAGGTGAGAAGATGGCGGCCGAACCGCGTTTCGAGGCCGGAATCGCCAGCGCGACTGTTCCCATTGCTCCGGTTACGGCCGATCTTACGGCACAGTCGGCGCCGCTCGATTGCGGGCAATCTGCCCAGCTGAACTGGAATGCGGCCAATACCGTTGCCGTTTCGATTACGAACGTGGGCAACGTCCCCGCCAGCGGCGACCGCAGTGTTTCGCCGAAGAAAACAACAGCCTATGAACTGGTCGCCCAAGGCCCGGGCGGCAAAGTAACCAGAACGGCCACAATCGACGTAAATTCCGAACCTGTCGTCACTCTGACCGCCAACGAGCAGGAAGTTCACTTCCACAAGATTGGCGACAAGGTCGTGCAGGATGATCCGGTGACATTAAACTGGTCGGCAAAGTACGCCAATCAGGTAACGATTACCCCGCTGGGAACGGAGAGCCCCACCGGCAGCAAGACAGTTACGCCGCAGCCCGCGCAAACCGCCGTCGGCCCGGTGAACGAAACCGTGAATTACACACTCGCCGCCTCTAACCCCTGCGGCGGAACAACGACCAAAACGGCCGCGATCCGCATCGTCGGTTCCATCGATCCTGCGCCCGCGGTTACGCTGGCCAGCATTTTCTATCCGACAAATTATCCGGCGCGCGCGCATCCCAGGGTCGGACTAGTTGCCACCGAGAAGGCTGAACTGAGGCAGGCCGCGAATCGCTTCAAGGACCACGAAGAATATGTCAACGATCATGCTTCGCTCACGGTTGTGGGGCACGCCGACATTCGTGGGCCTCAGAGCTACAACCTGAAACTGAGCCAACGCCGTGCGGACCTGGTGAAAAACTACCTGGTTGCGCAGGGCATTTCGGCAGATAAGATCCAGGTCCGCGCCGAAGGCAAGAAGCAGGAACTGAGCAGAAGCGAAGTCGCGAAGCTGCAGAAGCAGGACCCGGAGCAACCGGACAAGTGGATGACTCATAATGCCAAGTCGACGTGGCTAGCCTATAACCGGCGCGTCGATATCATCCTTGAACCCGGAAACGCTCCATCAACCGAGGCATTCCCCAATGCCGCGTCCGATGCCCGCTTGTTGTGGCAGCGGGCGCAGCCCAAGTTGCATCAGGTGGAAAAAGCCGACCAGTCGACTTCAACCACGGCATCGCTGCAAGCCGCACCGCAAGTACACTAGCAGCCATTCTGGTTGCCCCCACCTTGCCGCGTTTGGTGGCAGGGTGGGGGTTTGAGTATCTCAGTCAGCAAACCAAGTTTAGAACGCGACATCTCGACCCGGGGCGGAACGAAGCGATAGCAAGCCTTTCCGTTTGGTTGCCCTTAGCCTTCGGTCAGTGCAGGCAGGATTCTCGGCGCTCTAAAGTGGGAGTCTGGAGGATGACACTTTTGCTGTCATGCTTTCTGGGATTCGCGCTTCAGCGCGCGGTCGAGTGTTTGGTCGAGCGCGGATTTGGCTTTCTCGTATTCGTCCGCGGAGATTTGGCCTTTGCGGCGTTCCACCTCGAGCTGGAAGAGCTCCTCCTTCAGTGCGTCGAGCAGAGCCGAAGCGGGACGCGCCGGCGAAGGCGCAGCGCGGGCGTGGAGAATTTCCGCAGGCGCGTACTCGTCGGCTACAGGCTGAAGCCCCGATCCCGCCTTTTCGCGGGCCAGAGCACGCGCGGCGGATTGCTGGCGCGAGGCGACGATGACTCCGCCAACCAGCAGAACGGCCGTGAAGCCCCCGAGAATCCACCAGCGATATTTTTGCAGCGGGTCGGGAGCGTCGATGGGCGGGCCGATTCCGCCCCCGGGACGATTGTTGGTTTGCGCATTGTTCGCCGCTCCGCTCGATTGTCCCTGGGCGTTCTCCTGCGGCTGCTCGAGTGTGCCTTCCCCGGAGACTTTGAAGGCGAGATTCTCGCCCGGAGTGGTGTTGGAAGCAACTTGCACCGCCGCATCAGGCTCCTGCGCGTAATCGACGAGCTTGAATCCGGCGGATTGCGTAGCGGCCGTGAACTGCATCGACTTCGGCAGCATCACGACGAAATGCTGCAGCGGATACACAGACTTTGGGTCAATGTTAGCGCTGCCGGTGTAGTTCATCTGGTAGGCAACCTCGAACCGGGTGAGGCCGGGGCGCAGCGGGAAGATGAAGGAGTATTTCAACTTCTTATCGTCTTCCGGAACGGGCGCAGAGCGTAGCGGATTGCCACCTTCGGTGGTCGCGGTGGCAGAGTCGGGGATAACTTCGGCACCTTCAGGGATGTTGAATTCGAGGTTGTGCTCGTTCATCTGGGTCCGCGGTGGCCTGGAGGAATTCTGCACGCCGAATTCGCGGACTACGATGAGCTTGCCCTGCTGTGCTTCGACGCGGAGGATGTCCGCGACAACCTCGATGCCCTCGACTTTTTTCGCGGCGTCGTAGACTTCGACCTCGACCGAAGTGGTTCCGGGAGGAGCCATGCGGTGGTAGGTAACGTTTTGATGGATGGCGCGGACCAAGTGTGGCGATTGAGCGTCATCGAGCTTGAAGCTGAATTTGCCGCTGGAGTCGGTTTTGGTGCGGCCGGCCTCTTCCATTCCCTGGCCGAGTTTGAGAAGGACGACATCGTCCCCGGCGGAGGGTTTACCGGTGGTGGCGTTCTTGACCGTACCTGTAAGGGTTTGGGCAAAAGTTGTTATGGAGAGGAACAGAGTTAGAGTAATAAGGATGCTCACGTGGCGCATTTTGCTCAACGTGCCACGCATGCTTGGCGGCACGGAGGCTCGCCCAGATCCTTCATTCGCGCAAAAAGCGCGCTGGGTCGGGATGACAGCATTTAGAAACGCTTGGTTCAAGATCGAAATCCTTTTTGTGACGAGGGGTTGTTTTCCAGGCGTGCGATTTCAGCCAGGATGGCGGCGGCTTCGTCCTGTAACGAAGACTTCATTTGTTGGTAGTCGACTTCGGGAACTTTGCCGGCCTGGTATTCGAAATTCAGGTCGCGCAGGTTTTCGTAGACGGCATCTTTACGCTCGCGGAGGTAGCCGGCTCGAGTTTTTTCCGGCCCCAGAAAAAGCCTGCCGGGAATGTAGAAGACATAGAAGAGCGTGGCTACCGTGAACAGAACGGCGACGAAGAGCCAGGTCATAGTTCAGTCTCCCTGCGAGCTTGTTCGCGGAATTGATCGAGTTCAGATGCTCGGATGGGGGGAAGGCCTCCCGCAATAGCTGGAGCGGGGCGGTTCCTCCAGGCGCGCACCACCATGACGATCAGGCCAAAACCAAGGATCAGGGCGATCACGGGGATGATGTAGGCGACGCGATCGAAACCTTTTCCAGTAGGCGCGGCGAGGACAGTGGGCCCATATTTTTGCACAAAGGCCTGTTCGACAAGGCTGTCGCTATCTCCGCGATTGACCGCAGCCATGAGTTCGCCGCGCATGCCATCAGAGGCGGGGCAGCCGACATGATTGCACTCGAGCAGAATCTGGTTGCAACCGCAGATGCACATCATGTGGTGGCCGATGTCGGAAAAACGCGAGGCGGGGTCGGAGGCACCGGCAATAAGGAAGATGACGGCGCAGAGAATCAGCATTTGTAGCGGTTTGGAAACTGGTCTCGTTGATGAATTGAGAGTCAGCATTATTGACGTTGTTCTGAGAGTGAGCCCTCGGGGGCTCACGCCCTGCGGTTAAATCGCCTGTCGGCGCGGCGGAAGCCGCGTCCTTTCAAGAAATCAATCTCCCGTAACTACGGGCGCGGGTTGGGCGCGTTCGAGGCGCGCGGTTACCGGCGCGCGTGCTGGCGCTTGCGCGTTAGGAACCAGGGCTAGCCCTGTTCCGATCAGCATGATCCACACCCCCATCCAGATCCACATCACCAGCGCGTTCAAGTGGGCCTTGATAATGGGATGGCCGTTATCCTGATTGACCCCTTCGAAAACCAGATACAAATCCTCATTCAACGTCGATCGAATGTCGGGAATGGTTGACGTCTGTTGGCTGGCTTTGTAGAAACGGCGCACGGGAGTCATGGAGCCGATCGCTTTTCCATTTTTGAAAACGTCGATCATCGCCCACTGGCTGAAATAGTTGGGGCTTTCGTCCTCGGTGTAAGAGCGGCACAGCAGTGTGTATGGGCCGATGGACATTCTGTCGCCGTAGCCCATTTCCTTTTCCTGATCCTGATTAAAAGCCGCGCCGGCGAGTCCGATGATGACGACGACTACGCCGAAGTGAACGATGTAGCCGCCGTAGCGGCGCGTATTGCGATGCGTAAGCTGCACCATGGAGGCGAACGTGCCCTGACCGGTGTGCTTCGAAATAACCTTCCCTCCGCGATAAAACTCACTGGCAACCGTGAGGATGACAAGCACCGAGAGTGAGATCGCCATCAGCGAGTAGAAATAAGAGATGTCATGCCAGGGCTTGAGGCCAAAAACCGAGCCCCAGCTTTCGGGAGTAATCATCAGAAAAATTGCGACGATGACGGCGCCGATGGTCGGCCACAGGAAGTTGCGCTTCAGGCTTTCGAGCGAGGTCTTGCGCCAGGCGAGTAGAGGGCCGACGGCGGTGAGAATCAACAGAAGCAGGGCAACCGGAATGGCGACACGATTGTAAAACGGCGCGCCCACCGTAACCTTGTTGCCTTGCACCAGCTCGGAAATTTTCGGGAACCAGGTTCCCCAAAGGACGGTAAAGCACAGCAAAACGAATAGAAGATTATTGAACAGGAAGCTCGATTCGCGCGAGGCCAGTGATTCGAGCTTGTGCTCGCTGACCAGGTGCTTGCGATTCTTCACAAAGAAGAAAAGAAAAACGACGAGGGTGAGAACGAGGAACCATGCGAACCAGTCTCCGATCGAAGACTGCGCGAAGGCGTGGACAGAGCTGATGATGCCGCTGCGGGTGAGGAAGGTGCCGAGAATGGCAAGCCAGAATGTGGCGAACACAAGCCACATATTCCAGACTTTCAACATGCCGCGTTTTTCCTGCATCATCACCGAATGCAGAAATGCCGTGCCCGTAAGCCAGGGCATGAGTGACGCGTTTTCGACGGGGTCCCATCCCCAGTAGCCTCCCCAACCAAGAACGGAATATGCCCAGTGTGCACCGAGAAAGATGCCGCAGGTGAGGAAACCCCAGGTGACCATGGTCCAGCGGCGGGTGATATGAATCCATTTTTCGCCGGGATACTTCGTGATCAGCGCGCCCAGAGCGAAGGCGAACGGCACGGTAAATCCGACGTAGCCGAGATAGAGCATGGGTGGGTGAATGACCATCTCGGGGTATTGCAGGAGGGGGTTGAGGCCGCTGCCATCGGCCGGTAAGTTTCCCTGCATGATGGCAAAAGGATGCGCGGCGAAATTCAACAGTGATAAGAAGAAGATCTGCACTCCCGCAAGAGCAACGGAAGCATAGGCAAATAAGCGCGGGTCGGTCTTGTACCGTAGCCGAAGAACGAAGGCGTAACCAGTAAGCAGCAAGGACCAGAACAAAAGAGAGCCTTCTTGTCCAGACCATAGCACCGCAAACTTATAAGGACCGGGAAGATCGCGGTTGCTGTGGTGAAAAATGTAGGCGATGGAGAAATTGTCCTGGAAAGCGCAGACGACAAGAATGATCGAGGCCAGCAGAACTGCCCCAAAGCTGGCGATACCGGCGCGGCGGGCGGTCTCGCTGAGGCGCTCGGACGATTGACGGAGCAAAGAGCCGAATCCGCTGGATTGCGGGACGAGATTTGGCGCTTTCGAACTTGTTGGTTGCGTAGCGAGCTTCTGCTTTTGAAAACTGAGCGCGATCAAACCGGCGAGGAACGAATACACACTTAATGCCAGCGCGAGAAGCAGCGTAAAACTACCCAACTCCGCCATGTGGAAAAAACCCCACGCTATTTTTTCAGAAATAGGCGTGCGAGGCAACCGCGAAAGGACGTAGATCTTGCCCAGACTGCCATCCGATATTTGGGAGAAAAACTGCGGCGGCCACAAAAACTGGCCGCCGTTATTCCTACTCTCGGCAGCTAGGCGCTTTGCTGCTGCTTCTGGTAGCGTTCTCGGACTTCGCGCTCGGCAATCAGCCAATCCTCGGCCTCGCTCCCCGGAGCATTACCGCGATGCTCGTAGATCTCATAGGCGCGGCGGCGGATTTCATCTTCCAGATTGATGGGAACCACAACCTTCTTCCGGGGCTCTGATTTAACCACTCCCAGTCTCCTTGCCTCGGAAGAGGGACTGGCTTCCGCAAGCTGCTCAGTTCTGGTTTGGGAACCCGCGGTCTGAGGCACTCCCGGATTCAGATGGGTTGTTTCCGGCGCCCTGGCAGGCGAGGCCATTTGCTCTTCTCTTGGGGTTTCGTTGATTTTGCGGGAAGTTCTTCCACCGGTGGACTTCGATCTTGCCATAGGGATACTCCTTGTTATTTATGCCTATTTAAGATGTGAAATTCTAGGTTTCAGCAAGCGCGTACACTCCACCCCAAGCTTGCTGGGAATACGTTCTCAAATGGTGGCGTAGGTTAAGTATAAACCATCGCTGGCTGTGGAAACGCTGCTGAAAGACGAGAAAAACCGCACCCTGGGCTTCAGGAATGGACCGCGACTCAAGCATGAATTCACCTGTTACGCTTGTTATAATCGAGTTTCCTTTGGCGCTATCGTCTAGGGGTTAGGACGGAAGATTCTCAATCTTCAAACCCGGGTTCGATTCCCGGTAGCGCTACCAAGCCTTTCTAAGCTGTTGAATCCAGCAAGGTTTCCTGCCTGCCGAAACGCTTGTCCCAAATTTGTCCCAGAAATCGAAGGCTGTGCCCCGGAAAGCGAGTAATAGAGGGTATGGCGAACACCACAGTCAGTATCAGGGAACGGATCAAGACCGACGCTGGATGGCGGTGGTCGAAGAAGGTTACGATCCCAGAAGGCAAACTCAACATAGCGGAGGCACAACGGAAAGGGAAATTTCATCTGGTCTACACGGAACGCGGGCGAAAGCGAGAACCGAAGGTTAAAGGCAAGACCTTTGAGGCAGCAGTTCTTGCCGCCCGCGCAAAACAGCGACATCTGGAAGATGCTGCGGATGGTTTCAAGCGCGGCGCCGAACCCGTTCCACTCACCGCCAAAGCTTTTGAAACGCTTCTG
>JASHQM010000066.1 GCA_030039165.1 Candidatus Sulfotelmatobacter sp.
CGGATAAAGTGATGGTTCATCACATCGTGATTTGTCCAGAGCGACATGAAAGCTGGTACTGTGGCTACGAACGTTCCCTCGGGTTCCAATAATTGGAGGACATGCCGCAACGCGCCCGCCGCATCCTCGAGGTGCTCCAGGACGTCCAGCATCAAAACCAACGAATATCGTTTGCCGGGTTGAAAATTGGCGTCGAACGGACAGATCTGGATGCGGTTACGATAGGGGTTGTCGGGAGACACCAAATCTGCCGAAGATTCTATTCCCTCAACTTCGCCGAAGCTCAACAGTTCGGGGAAGAACAGCCCATCGCCGCATCCGATATCGAGAATATTCTTCCATCCCCGTTTCGGCTGTCGACGCTGTAGCAATTCAACAACCAGGCGTGTGCGTGCTCGCCACCACCAATGTTTCTCGAAGAGCTCACGATACCGTTCGCCGTATTTAGGATCCAAATCTCAAACCTTCCCCCAAGGAGCGAAGGGCTTTCAGCAGTGTGTTATAGATGTTGTACGGCGTTGTTCTGTTTTATAACTCTGCTGACAACATAATGCGGCCGGCCCTTTGTCTCCTCATACACGCGTCCGACATACTCGCCAATGATACCCATAAAAAACAGATTCATTCCCGAAAGAAATGTCATAACCAGAATGACCGCGGTAAAACCCTGAGGGGAGCCGAGCCAGAATTTTGCGTACAGCGCGTATAAGGAATACAAGATGGAGAGCGCAATCGCCAGCACCCCCAGGATCGCAGCCGCGCGCAATGGAACGATCGAGAAAGCAAAAATACCATCGAACGCCAACATCAGCAATTTGACGGGACTATACTTGGGCTCACCCCCGGCTCGCGCCGAGCGCTCGATCGGAATGCCGACTTGGCGGAAGCCGACCCACGTCCGTAAACCGCGCAAGTACCGGTGGTGCTCTGGCATGCGCCGCATTTCTTCAATCACTCTGCGCGACATCAACCCGAAATCCCCGGAGTCTAACGGCAACTGCGTGGACGAGAGCACCGCCAGCAGGCGGTAAAAGAGGTAGTAGCATGCCCTTAGCCACCACGATTCTTTACGGTTCATCCGCCTGACATAGACGACGTCGTAACCTTGTTTATACGCGTCAAGCAATTTGGGCACGGCCTCCGGTGGGTCTTGGAGGTCACCATCCATGAGAACGGCGACGTCGCCACTTACATGGTCCAGGGCGGCGGTTAATGCTATCTGGTGGCCAAAATTGCGCGAGAGGTCCACGACCACCAGCCGGTCGTCTTTTCGCGCCGCTTCCTCCAGCATCTCCAGGGTCTTGTCGGAGCTGCCATCATTTGCAAGAACAATCTCATGCGGGCCGCCCGGAAGACCATCCAGCACTGCCGTGGTGCGCCGTAGCAATTCGGGAACTACCGCCTCCTCGTTGTACACGGGAATGGCCAGAGACACCCGTGGCGGTGTGCTATTCATTTCTGGCTCCGCCCAAGACCAGAAATCGCAGTGATGTGCGGCGCCAGATGGCAGGGTCCGCCCAGACTTTCTAGGGGTGCGTGGAATGAACACTTATGCATAAAGTTCCGACGAAACCGAACGAAGTTTAACACGCTTTGCGTGACCCCTATCCGGCAGAGAGGTACCAGTTGTGCGGTTTATTCTCAGGCAAAGCTTCTGGCGTACTTCTCATTGCAAAGCCCGATTGTTCGTTCGCAGTTCCAGGCCCGTGGAATCAGGGATGTTGCCAGCTGGCGAGCATGGGGGCTTGGGCGATTGAGTATGCAAAACGCCGACTCTAAACTCTAAACTCGGAAGCGTGCTGGGGTGACCGTGCCCGTCGGCCCGGAATGCTCGACCAACTACCCATCGCGGTAGGTGCGCAGGGCTAAGACTTCGGTTGAGACGCTTGAGTTACCGTCCCATCCAGCGGCGCATGCTTTGGGTGCCGAAACAGATGAGGCCCGTACCCAGCAGATAGAGCGTAGAGGGTTCGGGTACGGCGGCTGATCTGGTTTCTCCTAGGGTAATGTCGGCGAGGCCCATGCTGTTCGCGGGTCCGGAAAAAGTTACCGATTCGGCCGTGCCGGAAAACTTCAAGCCCACATTCGTCCAGTTGCAATAGCCAATGGAGGAGCAATTCGCGTCGTCGGGACTGAGATTAATCGTCGCCAGCACATTGCCGGAGCCAAATGCTCCGCTCCATACCGTTACCGTTTCCGTGGATGTGGAAGTGTAGAAGAAATTGATGCCAGAACTGAAACCCCGTGCTGCATTCATAACCCCGGTTGCATTTGATCCCATCGCTCCGCTGATATAGATGATAGGCGACTGGGTTGGGTCAGGCATGTAATTTCCCCCGCCGTTTACCAATACGGACTTGAGCCCAAAGAAATTGGGAGAGAAGGTCACCCCAAAGTTCGGAATGTGGCGGTCGCCGCTGCCGCCGTTATAAAAGTTCGCGACCGACTCGCCATTTTGGAGATAGTTGAAATTCAGCAACTCGACCGAATGTGCGTGAGCGGAATAAGCTGAAAACGTGAGCCATAGGAAGAGGGCGAAGGGACTGATCAGACGCCGAATCATGACTGCATCTCCTTGGGGAATGACAGCGGAGACCCGCGAAAGGCCGCCACTGGAAGGCGATTCAGTATGCTTCCGGAGTTGTTACAGGCGAATTACGAGTTTGTTAACAGTATGTGAATTAACTGGACGCACACTTTCACGGGGGAACCCTGGCGGGTCCCAAAGGTCGCTTGGTTTTCGTGGCACTACCAGCTAAGACGCCTAGGCACGAGGCCGCAGCAGGACAATGCGGTCCTGGCCGGTGTGCGACCCGATAGCAATAATCTCCCCATGGTTGTTAATGCACACAGCCTGTAGAAGCTCCCATCCGGCTTCGGGATCTATCAATTCATTCAAATCGTAAAGCCGATTATTGCGGTAAATGAAACCGTGGAAGTTCTCGTCGTCCTTGGTGAGAGACCCTCCCACGACGTCTCCTTGGTTATTGAGATCACGCGCAACGCTGAACGATCCACCCAGCGTCCCCAACATGCTTCGTACTCCGTCCTCTTGCAAGAAGGCCTCGATCCGTCCAGTTTCCGGGTTCAGAGATACCCCGGCATACTGGGCCGAGTCGTTTACCGCGTGCATATCGTTGCGGTTATTGTCGAACGGCCCCAAATCGACCACTTCGAACTGCTCGAGTTTGTTTGCAGATCCTTCGCACTCGGAGGCTGTCTGCACAGATCGAAAGGATTTCATTGCGCTTCACTACTCCCTACGCCAGTCCTAGTCTTCCTTCAC
>JASHQM010000067.1 GCA_030039165.1 Candidatus Sulfotelmatobacter sp.
AACGCCGCACCTGTTTTCTATTTGCAATCTTCGTCACGCTGGCGTGGCTGGCGTTGCTCAGCTTCTCGGTAAAGTTGTTCTGGATTTCTCCCCTACTCCCGTGGACGATGGTCATAGCCACGATTTCTTCGTCGATTCTTCTCTGGCATCGTCTGATGCGGGCTCATCCGGAAGTGAAGCCGATCGCGCTGCAGGCGAGTGTAGCCACGGCGGGTGTTTCTTAGGGGATTCTTGGTTTCTGACTATGCAAGAGGCCCGGCCGTCCCTCGTTGCAGGGATGTCGGATAGGGCACGGTGCGAGACTGCGCCTGCATCGACCTACCCAAGCTACCATAATTACAGTCTTCTTCGTCAGTGTGGCGTCGTGACCGTCGGCTGGACCGGCGTCTGCTCCGTCGTTTCTCGCTCAGCCAGGACAACCTTCTTAACCTGGTTTCGATCGTAACTAAGCTCTTTTCCGCCTGCCCGGATAACCACGTCCGTTGCGGAAATTGACAGCAAATCTCCACTCAATACGGTGCCGTCCCGAAGCTCAACGGTGTCATGCGCGGACGGCCCCAGCTCATAACTCACGCTGCCACCTGAAGCATCGTCGGGGCCGACTTCGACGGGGAACTTGCCCGAGTTGAAACCCTCCTTTGCAAACTCGAGCATGTGCTTGCCGACGGTCAGCTTTACAATCTTCGGAGTTTCTCCTACGTCATTGCCGTCAACTCTGAGCATCGCTCCCTGCGGCACTGAATTCACCGTGAGCGAAATGGCTCTGGGGGGAGCGGCAGGGCGAAGCTCGGCGGGCAGGTATTTCGCCTCCAGCGCGAGCGAGGCCGGTGGCCCTACCGCAGAAATCGTCGTTTGAAACCTGATAGTTTCTCCAGGCCGCACATTGCTAACGAGAAGGGTGGCCTCGCCAATCCGCACCTTGTTCCTGTCAAACAAGTAGAGCGAGAAGTTGGCGTCGACAATGGTTTTCGTCCAAAGATTCTCGGCCGTCGTCTCGGTCATGTAGGTGTGCTGACCTCCGATCGAGCTGACCTCCTTGAATTTGGCGAACGTGAATCTCACTACAGGTGAGCCCGAATCCGGCCAGGTAATAGTCTGCAATGGCTGGTCTTTGGCAAAAACGGGAGGTGGCAGAAGGATTAGGGTAGCGACACAGAGGGCACGCCACTGCATGGTTGCCTGTTTAGCACAAACAAGTCAGTCATGCAACGGGGGACTGGCTTAGTTTCTAATGTCCGCCAACAGCCGCTCGGTTTCGGCCTTGAAGCTGGCAGTGAGCGGCAAGAATGGCAACCGCGCCGGGCCGCCAAAATAGCCGTTGTAGTCCATCGCATATTTCACCCCAGGAACGCCCAGGTCGCCGACGACACGCTGTGCTGCCGCAGCAATGCGCTGCTGCTTCAGACGCGCAAGTTCGACGTCTCCTTCTTTCCATGCCGCATAAATCTCGTAGCATGCCGTCGGAGCGGCGCACGCAAAGGCGAGAATGGCGCCCACCGCTCCCGCGTCCAGCGAGGGATGCAGCTTTTGCGCTGAGCCTACCAGCACTTGAAACCCAGCTTCTTTTTGCCGCGTTTTCAGACTTCCCACGACTGTAACCGCAGCCGACGATGGCTTCGACCCGGATGACGATCCCTCGGCGGCGAGCGCGCCTACTGGAATCAGTTCCCCTCCATTCGATCCTGACCCGGCGGCGATCATGCGCGGCGTCACCGCCTCGAAAGTTTCCGTGACGGTTACGTTTCGGTGAATGTGCCGCGTGGCCTCGACCATCTTGTGCACTTTCTCCACGTCGCCGCTCGATTCCTTGATGCCGATAAGTTTAGGATGCTCCGCCAGTTCGATTACAACTTCGGCGGGGATATCGTACCCGGTTGCCTGGGGAAAGTTGTAAATGATCACCGGCAGGGGTGAACGGTCGGCCACGGTGCGGTAAAAAGCGAGAATGTTCTCCGGCTGCATCTGCTTTTTGTAGTAATGCGGGGTGCGCACCATGGCCACATCGTATCCCAGTTCTGCAGCGTATTCGGTAAGGCGCAAGGTTTCGACGGCCGATTCGATTCCCGTACCCGCAACCAGAACCTTGTTCGGCGCAGCTGCCTGACGAGCGCACTTCAGCACATCGCGGCGTTCCTGATCGGAAAGAAGGATGGCCTCTCCGGTCGAACCCAACACAACCATTCCCGCGACGGGAGTGCGCGAATAATGCTCGATGTTGGCTTCGAGTTTCTTGAAGTAAACATTACTATCGGGATAAAACGGAGTAGTAATGGGAGGAAAAATTCCCTGAAGTAACATAATTACCCTGCTCTTTCAGCGCACTTTGCGTGCACGGATCAGCCTATCACTTCTTTGGAGGACAAAGCAGTGGAATGGCTTCAGGCTTGTTGCGGTGTTTTTACCGATGGCAAGAGTCGCTGTCGCAGCAGCGAAACCCGATTCCGAACAAACTTATCGCCGGGCTACCCTTCCGGCATGTAACTCCTGCAACGCCCTGATGTTCAATTCCCCGCGCTGCAGCGCGGCAATGCCTTCGGCCGCGGCGCGCGCCGCCGACAAAGTCGTGATGGTGGGAATGCGCGCTACTACGGCCGCGCGCCGGATGGCCTTCTCATCGAACCAGGGATCCGCCCCGCTCGGAGTGTTCACGATAAGCTGCACCCGCTGGCCTTTAATGAGATCAACAACGTTTGGCCGTCCCTCTTTCACTTTGTAGACCCGATCGACCGCCATGCCCGCGGCGGCGATCACGTCCGCGGTTCCGGAGGTCGCCACCAGCTTAAATCCCATTTCCACAAACTTGCGCGCCACTTCGGCCATATTGCGTTTATCGTGATCTGTGACGCTGATGAAGACCGTGCCTTCCGTTGGCAGTCTCTGGCCCGCGGCTAATTGCGCTTTGGCGAAAGCTTCACCCAAGTTGTCGCCCACTCCCATAACTTCGCCCGTGGACTTCATCTCCGGGCCAAGCACGGTATCGACCCCGGGAAACTTATTCCATGGAAAAACCGGTGATTTCACGTAGTGACAACTTCCGGTGTCGAGATCGGCGCGCTTGGCGATATTCTCCGGCAGAAATTCGTGCAATTTGCGTCCGGTCATCAGCAGAGCGGCGATTTTCGCCAGGGGCACACCGGTTGCCTTGGAAACATAGGGAACGGTTCGCGACGCCCGCGGATTGACCTCGAGCACGTAGACCTTGCCGCCATGAGAACCGTTGCCCGGCTTGCCCTCCCCGCGCGGGATCGCAAATTGAATGTTCATTAGGCCGATCACCTTTAAGGCGCGTGCCAGCTTGAAGGTGTAATCGCGCATGTCGTCCATCAGATGCTGCGGAATGTCGACCGCCGGCAGCACACATGAGGAGTCACCTGAGTGAATTCCAGCTTCTTCGATGTGTTGCATGATTCCGCCGATCACCACATCTTCGCCGTCCGACAGAGCATCGACATCCACTTCAATCGCGTCTTCGAGGAAGTGATCGATCAGCACCGGTCGATCCTGCGAGTACTCGACCGCCTCTTTCATGTAATGCACGACGGATTCTTCGTCGTAGGCGATGACCATGGCGCGCCCGCCGAGTACGTACGACGGCCTCACTACAACGGGATATCCGATCTTCTTCGCCCCCTCAAGCGCTTCTTCAAGTGAGGTCGCGATTACTCCGGCTGCCTGCGGAATTTCCAGCTCCCCCAGGAGTTTATTGAACTGCTTGCGATCTTCGGCCAGGTCAATCGACTCAGGTGAAGTGCCGATGATGTTCACACCAGCTTTTTTCAGGGGCAGTGCCAGGTTCAGAGGGGTCTGTCCACCGAATTGCACAATCACACCTACCGGAGCACCCTTTGAGGTTTCGTGCTGATAAATCGCCCAAACATCCTCGAACGTGAGCGGCTCGAAGTAGAGCCGGTCGCTGGTGTCGTAGTCGGTGGAAACCGTCTCCGGATTGCAATTGATCATGATGGTTTCAAAACCATCTTCATGCAGCGCGAAAGACGCGTGGCAGCAGCAATAATCGAATTCAATTCCCTGCCCGATGCGGTTCGGCCCCGCCCCAAGAATGATCACCTTCTTTTTGTCGGTCGGCGCGGCTTCATCTTCCTCTTCGTAAGTCGAGTAAAGATACGGCGTGTAGCTCTCGAACTCCGCTGCACAAGTATCGACGCGTTTGTATACCGGTATTACTCCGTTCTTCTTGCGCAGATGGCGAACTTTTTCCTGTCCCTCGAGCCGCCAAACCGCCGCCAGCCTGCCGTCGGAAAATCCCTCGCGTTTGGCCTCACGCAATACCTCGCGGGGAATCGATTCCATCGGGTGCTTTTCCAGTTCCAGCTGCGTATCGTTAATCGCCTTCATCTGATAGAGAAACCATGGGTCGATCGAGGTCATCTTGGCGATCTGCTTGACCGTGTGTCCCTGCCGCAGCGCATATCGCACGTAGGCCAGGCGCTCGGGATGCGGGGTCACGAGCCGCTGCGTCAGAATCTTGGGCTCGATCTTGTCGCTGCCCACGCGTTTGCCAGTGTCGAGCGAGCGAATGCCTTTCATCAGCGCTTCTTTGAACGTGCGGCCAATGGCCATGGCCTCACCCAGCGACTTCATCTGCGGCCCGAGATTCTCGTCGGCCCCGTGAAATTTCTCGAATTGCCACTTGGGAATTTTGACCACGACATAATCAAGCGTCGGTTCGAAGCACGCCGGAGTCTTGCGCGTGATGTCGTTGGGAATCTCGTCGAGCGTGTATCCGACCGCCAGCTTCGCTGCAATCTTCGCAATCGGAAATCCCGTGGCTTTTGAGGCAAGGGCTGACGAGCGTGAGACGCGCGGGTTCATCTCGATCACAACCATCCGCCCAGTTTCGGGATTCACCGCGAACTGAATGTTCGATCCGCCGGTGTCGACACCAATCTCGCGGATGACGGCAATTGCCGCGTCACGCATCGATTGATACTCGCGGTCCGTGAGTGTCTGCGCAGGGGCGACGGTGATCGAATCGCCTGTGTGCACACCCATTGGATCAAGGTTTTCAATCGAGCAGACGATGATCACGTTATCTCTTGAATCGCGCATCACCTCGAGTTCGAATTCTTTCCATCCCAGCACCGATTCTTCAATCAGGGCTTCGTGCACCGGCGAAAAATCCAGACCGCGGCTGAGCACTTCCACCATTTCTTCGCGGTTGTAGGCGATGCCGCCGCCTGAACCACCGAGCGTGAACGACGGCCGCACGATCACTGGAAAGCCGATCTTCCCAGCGAACTCGAGACCGTCTTTTGTGTTGTTGACCAGCGCCGACTTGGGTACATCGAGCCCGATGCGCTGCATCGCGTCCTTAAAGAAGAGACGGTCTTCGGCTTTCTTGATGGCGTTGACGTTCGCGCCGATCAAATGCACGTTATACTTTTCGAGCACGCCACCGTCGGAAAGCTCAATCGCCAGATTGAGCGCGGTCTGCCCACCCACCGTCGGCAGCACGGCAAAGCCAGCGCCCGGCGCTATCTCTCGTTCAATTCGAATAATCTGTTCTAGATATTCGAGCGTGAGCGGCTCGATGTAGGTGCGGTCGGCCATGTCGGGATCGGTCATGATGGTCGCCGGGTTCGAGTTCGCAAGCACGACCTCGTACCCCTCAGACTTGAGCGCCTTGCAGGCCTGCGTGCCGGAATAGTCGAACTCGGCCGACTGCCCGATGATGATGGGCCCCGAGCCGATAATCAGAATTTTCGAGATGTCAGTACGTTTAGGCATTCTTTTGTAGCGCCGCCGTCGCGGCGGCAGAGGGCCGGCGAGACGCCGCGCTACCCCTTCCACTCCTCCATCATCTTCACAAAATCCTTGAACAAATAATGCGAATCATGCGGCCCCGGCGCGGCTTCGGGGTGATACTGCACGCTGAACAGCGGCAGGTTCTTGTGCCGCAACCCCTCCAAAGTCGAATCATTCAGGTCCATGTGCGTGAGTTCGACTTCGCTCTCGGGCAGCGAATCCGGATCGACCGCAAAATTATGGTTGTGCGCCGTGATCTCAATCTTCCCCGTTTTCAACTGCTTCACCGGATGGTTCCCGCCATGGTGTCCAAACTTCAGCTTGAAAGTTTTTCCGCCCAGCGCAAGACCGGTAAGCTGATGTCCCAGACAAATTCCAAAAATCGGCTGGCGGCCCATCAATCGCCGAATTGAATCGACCGCATACGTGCACGGCTCGGGATCTCCCGGCCCATTCGACAAGAAGACTCCATTCGGTTTCAGCGCCAGCACATCTTCAGGTGGAGTCTGTGCCGGGACCACCGTCACCCTGCAACCTTCAGCCCGTAACTTACGCAGAATATTTTGCTTAATGCCAAAGTCATAAGCCACTACATGAAAACGCGGCGGTTCATCTTTCACTCCAACCACGGCCACCGGCTCATGCGACCGCTCGCCCAGTTCCCACACATACGGATTCTTTGTACTCACAACTTTCGCTAGATCCGTGCCATCCATCTTCGGAATCGAGTTGGCCTTGGCGACTAGCTTCTCGGCATCGCTTTCAATGGTCGAAATCACGCCGCGCATCACGCCGTGGTCGCGCAGATGCCGCACCAGAGCCCGCGTGTCGATATCCGACAGCACCGGCACCTTGAACTGTTCGAGATATTCTTCGGCCACCTGCTGCGAGCGCCAGTTCGAACTGACCTTCGAAAATTCGCGAACGATCAGGCCCTCGATCCACGGGCGCGTGGCCTCGTTATCTTCCTGGTTGGTGCCGTAATTTCCGATCTGCGGATTGGTCAGGACAACGATTTGTCCTGAATAAGAAGGGTCGGTGAAAATTTCCTGGTAGCCGGTGATGGAAGTATTAAAAACGACTTCGCCGTAGCACTCGCCTTTGGCGCCGTAACCTTTGCCTCGGAAGACTCGTCCGTCTTCCAGAGCAAGAGTAGCCTGCATTCCCGCTCCAATGTGTGGATTTTATAGATCTTATCAGGGAACAGTTCGCGCACCAAGGACGAAGCGCGAGTTGGATGTGGAAATCTCGTGCAGATCACGGTGGTTATCGGTCCGGCTGGAGACACAACCTACCGCACCCTCCCCACTTTCTCCATGGGCCAATACCCAAACACAGCCTTGCCGTAGATATAGCTCTGATTCACCGGGCCAAAATCGCGGCTGTCATTCGACATCGAGCGATGATCGCCCAGCACGAAATAACAGCGCGGCGGTACCACCGTCTCCGGATAAGAGCGTGCATCGGCATAGGCCGGCGGAACATAATCTTCATCCAACGGCTCGCCGTTCACATATACTT
>JASHQM010000008.1 GCA_030039165.1 Candidatus Sulfotelmatobacter sp.
GCACGCACCAGCAAGCCCATTGTAAATGACGGAACGGCTGTGCGTTTCTGGCGAACAGATGCGCCGGCTGGTTCTTGGTTGCAGGGTCGGCAATGGACTGACTTGGATGAACTCTCCGGTCCGGTCAAATGGATGGTGCTTCGATCATTTCTTTCTGGCCGCTCATACACGTCAGCGGACTGGCTCGGGAGATTGAGCTTTGCTGTGTCGCGTAGTGAACGCAATCCAAATTCCGTGAGCCTGCGAGGCTGGAATGAGGAGGGATCTCCCCCAAGCTCTGGCGCGGGCAGGCACTTCGGCGATGCCGTTCCGTCGAAGAATCGACGTAACATGGTTCAAGTCGCGGACTTCGACTGTAACTCCCATGATTGCCGTCCCTCTTTGCTTCAGAAATTCTGACGTTGGGCCTGCGCCGTGGGCCTCGAGCAACAACACAGACGCCTTTCCAAAGGTAATTTCAACTCCTCGGGCATGGAGCGCTTTGATGGTGAATTGGCGGCCCGACTCGAATCCCAGTTCTTGGAATCTCCTCACAGCTTCGTCGAGGTTGCTCACGGCAACCCACACGGAGGCGAGCCGGCAAGCCGAGTTTGGTTGTTTCTTCAGTGCCGACGCCAGCTGAATTTGCTCCGGCGTTCGCGTGCGTGGTGGATATTCGATGAAGAAGGCTTCGACTTTCAATTGATCTTCGTTGAGATTAAGGATGCGATAGAGTGCGTTTGCCGGTTCACTACTCTCATGGGTCGCGACATTGCGTTGCCGTAGATCGTTCGCGGTTTGAGTAATGGACGGCGTTCGCAGCGCAAAAAAGACGGCGCCTTCATGGGCTGCCAGGAATTCCGCGCGTCGTAATGCTGAAGCTCCAACGGCTGTTTCGCGGGTTACGCTTAGGAGTTCGAGGTACCCGGACTCGAAGAAAATTCCGGCACTGCGCGCGCCATCAGGGAACGTGTTGCCGGAGTGAACCTGAAAACCGAGGGCTTCCGAGAAAAACCCAGTTGTCGCGTCGAGATCGCGCACGAAAATCCCGACATGGTCCAGCCTCGTTTCGTTCACGAGCGGAGCAGGTTCGGAACTGTTCGACTGTCGAGAGAGAAGAGGCCATGGCTCAGGCCCGTGGGCGGCAGTGACTGCGGCCATGACGAGCACCATTACGAGGGTCACGGTCGGAGTTACTGTTTTCATAACCTGTCCGGCGCAATCCAGGCACCGCTAAGTGGGCTTAGATGGAGCGGTACTCAGCCCACTCCCACGGAAACCCATGGACCAGGATGATGGCAGGCCCTTTACCCCCGCGAACGTAGTGGAGCGTGATTCCATTGACGGTAGCAGTTTCGGACATAAATTCTTTGTCCAGTCCTGTCGTGATTGGACTCGTTTGCCCTTGTGTTTGGTATGGAAGAAATAGCATGCCGCATCCAGCTATATATGACAAAACGACGAGGCGCAAACGGCTCATACGCTGATTCATACCTGATGCCCCATTCCGGCGGCGAACAACTGCGACCGTCGGCTAACGACTCCTGTATAGGCCAGTCTTCTTTATGTATTCGGCGACGGCAGGTTCCACGAATTTTCCCAGTGGCATGCCTGCGGCGGCAGCTTGGCGAATGGCAGTTGATGATATCGGCTGGTAAACCTTATCGAGCAGGTGTATCGTCACGCCACTTAATACAAGGTCTCCACTGGCGGCCTGCTTGTGAAATGGCTGCGTGACTTCTTTGCGCGGGCGCAAGCTTTCCGGCAGCGCGTTGGCTACATCGGCGAGCGAATATCCCGGACGGCTGGCGATGACGAATGCGCACTCGCGAAACAGGTCTGCGACCCGATGCCATTTGGCAATGTCCTCGAACGCATCGATGCCGATCAGCAGAAACAGCCGATCGGCTTTTTTCAGCGACTGTTTCAGGTGCATCACCGTATCGATGGTGTAATTGGGCCTTGAAGCCTTATTGTTTTTCTTGGTGGCAGGCCCGCTTTCACAATTCTCTGGAGCCTCGAGCAACGAGGGCAGAAACTCCTTTTCTTGCATTGTGGCGAGAGCGGTCATCGCATAGCGGTGAGAAAAAGCCGGGAGCAGGTCGTGTTGTTTGTGGGGAGGAACGTTAGCCGGGACGAAAAGCACGCGGGAGAGCTGGCAGCGCTCGCGTGCCGCTCGCGCCAGCGCGAGATGTCCGCGATGGATGGGATCGAAGGTGCCGCCGAAGAGGCCGATATTCATGTGTTGTCAGTTTCTTCTTTCGCCGATCACGTTAAGCCAAACATACCCAGCACCACTGTCAGGATGATCACGAGCAAAACGATGAAAGTAATGACAACGAACTTGTGATCGTGATCGACCCAGAATGCATACACGGATACGACCACGCGCGCCACGGGAGTCAGGATAAGCAACAGGGTCGCGATCAGCATGATCACCGTGGGGTCAAACGAAACTATGCCATGAACAATCGCTGACCAATGATAGTGTTCTTTGATCCACTGCGGACTGAGCGGGACAAACTCGGGCCGCAGCAGCGCTTTCACAATCGCCGCGACAAACAAAGCCGTGCTTAGCAGCATTCCGCCAAGTAGCACGTTGTAAACATCGGCGTAGACGTTCAACTCGTCCGGGCGATTCCGCTTCGATTGTGTAGTTTCATGCTGCTTCATCTTGCCATCCTAAAACCGTTCACGCGGCGCTGGGCAGCCGCCACTGAAAGCCCGTATTCAAGCCTTTTGCCAGCATTTCATAGGCGAGATATAACATTAAGACCGCGAACAACCATTTCAACCGGGTGCTATGGAGCCGGTTCATGATCATAGTCCCCGCTGTCGCACCCGCAGTAGTTCCCACGGCAACCGGCCCCACTACCGTGAAGTGAATCAGCCCTGCGAGAAAAAAGAGAATGGAACTGACAGCCGCGGTGACGCCGATCATCAACTTGCTGGTTCCCACCGCCGCCTTCATGGGAACATTCATGTAGCGATTCATGGCCGAAACCTTCAATGCCCCTCCGCCAACCCCCAGCAATCCGGAAGCTATCCCGGCCAGATATGCGATGGAGGCGCCTATGGGCACTCCATTGACTACATATTGCACATCCCGTTTGGCTGCTTCGTCGTAGTAATCGCCGCGCAACTTCAGCCAGCGAGCAAAACGGTCCGGCCGAGTACGTGCGAACTCGCCCGAAGCAATGCGCTGATCGTCGAGATTGCGGGTGGAAAACGCGGCGTATGCCATATAGCCAAGCATGAAGGCAAAAATAAGCTGAATCGCCCAATCGCGCAGATACAAGGCAAGGATGGTTCCTGAGAGCGCGCCCACGGTGGTGAAAATCTCAAGAAACATCCCCATCCGCAGGTTGGTTATGCGCTGATCGACGTAGGACGATCCCCCGGCGTTCGAGGTAGCAATCACGGAAACTACGCTCGCCGCTACGGCAATCTTCATGGGCAGATGAAGCATCAGCACCATAGCGGGCACAAGAAAAATACCCCCGCCTATTCCGAGCAATGCCCCCAGCAGTCCGGCAGCGCAAGCAATGGCGAACAGCAACCCCACAAAACTGTAGGAATATTGCATGACTCGAATTGGATGACAATTAGAGCTGGGGCGAAAGCCTGTCCCCAATTACTGCATCCATCGTTCGCCATCCATCATGGCAAATGGTCGAGATCGCGTCAAAACTGGCTGGCAGCAATGTGAAATCCGGGCATTGTCCCGCTGGACATGCAATGTGGGCCGTGTGGCCACAGGACCAGATGATGTAAGTCGAGTTACGCCGCGAATTTGGGATGAACTCCTGTAATCTCGCGCGCATCCCAAACGAAAGATTAGCATTTTTTCATGCGAGTAACTCTCCCCCTACTTCGCATCCCGCCCGCTCGTGATCCCATCCTGCGTTATGGCGTCGCCATTCTCAGCACCTTGCTGGCTTTGATTCCGGTGCTGCTTCTGCCCAACATTACCGAAAGCCGCCTGGCTATTTTTGCGGTCGCGGTTATGGTCAGCGCTTGGTACGGCGGATGGAAACCGGGACTGGTAGCCACGTCTTTTGCCCTCACCGTGAGCGCCTATTTCTCGTTCTCCGGGGAGCACACGCCCGAACAGTTCCGCTCCACTATGATCCGGTTGGTTCTGTTCATCGCGCTAGCCATACTGATCTGCTGGTTCAATGCCGCATTGCGCAGCGCGCAGGAGGGATTGCGGCGCTCGGAGCGAAACTTCCGTTCGTTGGTGATGAATGCCCCCTACGGAATTTGCCGCTGCAATTCGGCGGGACAGATTCTGGATGCCAATCCGGCGTTGCTCAAAATGCTGGGCTATACGTCGGCCAGTGAACTTGGGGGGAAACATCTGGGTGAGCTCTACTCTGATACTCAGCAGTGGTTTGAGCTCGCCGACCGCCTGCGTGTCGCTACACCTTTTAACGGGCTGATTGTCGCCTGGACTCGGAGGGATGGAACTGAACTCGCGGTCCGAGTTTCCGGCCGCTCCGTTCTGAATGGCGGCAAAGAAAAAACCTTCGAGCTTTTCGCCGAGGACGTCACCGAGCGCCGCGCGCTCGAAGAACAACTCCGCCAATCGCAAAAAATGGAAGCAGTTGGTAGGCTCGCAGGCGGAATCGCGCATGACTTCAACAACCTGTTAATGGTGATTTCCGGCTATTCGGAATTCCTGCTCGATCGTCTCGGCTCAGAACCCGCGCTCCGCACCCCCGCACAAGAGATTGCCAGTGCGGCCGGGCGCGCGACCTCTCTGACGCGCCAGCTTCTCGCCTTCAGCCGCAAGCAAATGCTGGCTCCAAAAATTCTCGATCTCAATGCCGTCGTCACCGAGAACCTGAAAATGTTGAACCGCATGATTGGCGAAGATATTGACCTGGTGATGTCCCCAGCAACCGACGTGGGCACAATTCGCGCCGATGCTGGACAAATCGAACAGGTCATCATGAATCTCGCGGTTAATGCGCGCGACGCCATGCCCTCGGGCGGAAAGCTGACCATCGAAACAGCCAACGTTTCGCTGGACGAAGAATACGCGCGATTTCACGCTCCACTTCGGCCGGGAAACTACGTGATGCTGGCCATCAGCGACACAGGCGCGGGCATGGATTCGGAAACTCAATCCCACATCTTCGAGCCTTTCTTTACCACCAAAGGCCCAAAAGGTACAGGCCTTGGGCTTTCCACGGTCTACGGCATTATCAAACAGAGCGGCGGCTACATTTGGGTCAACAGCGAAGTGGGTAAGGGTACGAGTTTCAAGATCTATTTTCCCCGAGTCGAGGAGCTGCGGCCTGCACGCGTGCCGCTGGCAATCCCCGCCGAAACCGTTCCCGTCGAACCTGGAACGGAAACCATTCTGCTCGTCGAAGACGAGGCTAATCTTCGCTATCTGGCTCGACAATTCCTGGAGAAGCAAGGTTATCGCGTCATCGAGGCGGCTGATGGCGCGGTCGCCATGCAGATAGCCGTCGCCCACGAAGGTGTGATCCACTTGTTGTTGACCGATGTCATCATGCCCGGTATGAACGGCCGCGAACTGGCGCAGCGCGTCGCGGAAATTCGCCCCAATGTAAAGATCTTGTATATGTCCGGCTACACGGAAAATGTGATTGGCCGCAACGGCACGCTCGACGCCGGCATTCGCCTCCTCGCCAAGCCCTTCACTCTGCGCGAACTGAACGCGAAGGTGCGAGAAGTGCTCGATTCGACGTCAATACCTGCTGAATTGGAGACTCCTGTGCAAACTGCTCCCGTCAAGACTACGAAACTAATGCCAGCCTCGCGCGCACAGCGCTTTCAGCTTCAGTTGCCCTTGAAGTACCGCCGTCTGGATGAGCAAAGGTGGCACAGCGGGGAAACCAGAAATATCAGCCGCTCAGGCATGCTCTTCGAAGCGGAGGATTCCTTGCAGCCGAGAGTCGTACTGGAGATCAACCTGGTGCTGCCGGCGGAGATCGCGGGGCTTTCGCCGACAGAGGTGATATGCCGTGGCGAAGTCGTGCGGACGGTCAAGCAGAACGGCGATAAAATGCCAGCGCTGGCGGCGAAGATTCTGCAATATCACTTTCAGCATGGCGCGCCGTTGCCGAGCGCCTAGGGCCGCCGGTTAGGTGGTTCTTCAGAACTGCTAGGCGATTTTCTTCGCGGCTTCCGTCGGAGATCTTTGTTTCAACATTTGCGTTTCAAGATTTCTTCTCGCCATCAAGTACTCTGCGCCTCGCCGGCAGCCTGCGCTGCCCGCTCGCGCAAATCCTGTACCTGCCGCGCAATCGCAAACTTCAACTCTTCAATTCCCTTCCCCGTCACCGCCGAAATCTCATACAGCTTGAGCTTGTTCTTTTTGCAGTAGCGCTTTAGCGCCGCAAGTTTTTCTTTGTTCGCGACATCGATCTTCGAGGCCACCATGAGTATCGGTTTTTCTTCCAGGTGAGCGCCGAAGCTAGCCAGCTCAGCCAGAATCACTTCCACATCTTTCACCACATCTGGCCGTCCGCTGCCATCCGAAACATCGACCAGGTGCACCAGCAGCCGGGTGCGCTCGATGTGCCGCAGAAACTGCGTTCCCAACCCTGATCCGGTGTGTGCGCCTTCGATCAGCCCCGGAATATCCGCCACAACAAAACTGATTTCATCTTTTGCATCTCCGACCACAACCACTCCAAGATTCGGCTCCAGCGTAGTAAAAGGATAATCTGCGATTTTCGGCCGCGCCGCCGAGATACGCGAAATCAAAGTCGATTTTCCGACATTTGGATAACCCACCAAGCCAACATCGGCTAGCAGCTTTAATTCCAGCCGATACGTGTGCTCCTCGCCCGGACGCCCCGGCTCACACTCGCGGGGAGCCTGGTGAGTTGGAGTCGCGAATTGGGCATTCCCCCGTCCACCCCTCCCGCCGCGCGCAATCACCATGCTCCGATCAGCCGCCGAAAAATCAAAAACTTTCTCCCCGCTTTCATCGTCATAGACGATGGTTCCCACCGGGACTTTCAAAACTACGTTGCCGCCATCACGCCCGGTTTTGTTGGAGCCCTCGCCGTGGCGTCCGCGCTCGGCTTTGTATTCGGGATTGAAACGAAAGTGAACCAGCGTGTTGTGCCGCTCACTGGATTCCATGATCACGTCGCCGCCATTGCCGCCATCGCCGCCGGAGGGTCCACCACGCGGGACAAATTTTTCGCGCCGAAAGGCCATGCAGCCGTTGCCGCCGTCCCCGGCTTTGACGCGAATTTTGGCTTCATCGATGAACATCAGTGTGCTCTGCCTCAAGAAGCGTTTTTCTTTGTCGAATCCTTGAGTATAGCGAGTTGCATTAGTCAGTTCTCATACCCTGCTTATGGGTTAGCGCAACTCGCCGATGACATTCCAACGCAGCGATATCTTGTGAATACCCCATTTCAAACAAAACACACTGTGGTTAGGTCAAAAACCGTCTGGCCCGCTATTCTTCGCGAAACAGCCATCGAGGTCCTTTCTACCATGGCCGGCATCTCAGTCACCTGGTGCGAAAACGGCAAGACCCCGCGGGTGGCACAGATTACAGGAATGGTTGGCATCGCTGGCCCGCTCAGCGCCACCTTCAGCTTGCAGTGCAGCACGCATGCTGCGATATTCATCGCTTCTAAAATGTTGGCTGTTCCTGCTGCGGAGGCGGCGGCGCAAAAATGCGATGCTATTGGAGAGATCTGCAATATGGTGGCTGGTTACTTCAGGGCCAGGATCGGTCTCGGAGATGCTTGTCAGCTATCCGTGCCTACCGTGCTCGCGGGTACCAACTATAAGATCCGGTCACAGAGCGATGATGAAACTCATGGAACTGCCCTTGCTCCATGAACGGGAGCCGATCTGGATCAGCCTGCACATTCGGCCTTAAAATGCCGAATTGCGTCTCAATGCCGGGACAGTCTACAGGAAAGCCGCTACTCTGCCACTTCCACCGGCTCAATCATCACGAACCGGCCCATAGAGCCTTTGTTCATGAATTTGATACGTCCGGTGATTTTGGCGAATAGGGTATCGTCTTTGCCCCTGCCAACATTGAGCCCGGGCTTCACGCGTGTGCCGCGCTGCCTGACAATGATCGTTCCGCCGGGCACAACCTGCCCGCCGAATGCCTTGAATCCCAGCCGCTGCGAGTTCGAATCGCGGCCATTTCGTGAGGTACCTTGTCCTTTTTTATGCGCCATAAAAATCAGTTCTCAGCCGGTTCCCAGTTCCTGGTCGATGTGACAGTTTCCAAAGACACGCCAAATTCACTTCTTCTTCGCAGATTTCTTCGCTGCCTTTTTCGGAGCCGATTTTTTCTTCGCCGCAGCCTTCCTTGGCTTCGATTCCGTTTCGTGCTCTTCCACTTCGGCAGCAGCCTTCGCTTTTTTCGGCTTTGCTTCTTTCTTCTCTAACTCCGGAGCCTTGAAACTTTGCCCGTCGAAGGCGATCTCGGTTATGCGCACGGCCGTAAACGCCTGCCGATGCCCGCGCAGCTTTTTATACTGCTTCTTGCGCTTGTAGTGGAAAACGATAACCTTAGCGCCACGGCCTTGCTCAACTACCTGGCCACTGACGCGCGTCTCCGCTTGCGGCTTACCAATCTCGCCGTCCTTGCCCGAAACCGCCAACACCTCGGGGAACTCGACCTTCCCGTTCGTTCCTGTGGCCAGTTTCTCTACTCGAATCACATCGCCGGGCGCCACCCGGTATTGTTTTCCACCGGCGCGGATAACCGCGTACATACTTCCGCCTCCATCAGAATTATCTATTATCCCGGGCAAGCGTCTCTGGCGCAGCTAGGGATTGAGGCAAGCGTTGCGCTTTTGCGAGGCAATAAGCGGGTCCGCTCGCTTTTCAAGACTCTTTGCTTGCTGTGTTTCTACCGCGGCGCTCGAACTACCTAGGCCAGCGCCTCCAGAATGGATCGGCGAGTACAGGCAAACCCAACTATTTTAGCGTGGACTGCGAAAATCGGTCAACGTTGATTGGTTGTCGTCAATCCGAAGTCGGCACAGCCATAGCGTCATTCTGAAAGCTCACGCTTTCAGATTGACCCCTGGCTCTAGCCAGGTGAGGCGAAGCCTCGAAGCGCGGAATCTGGCTGCGCCCGCCCCCTGGTGTGGGGTGTCTCGCTCCACAGCATGGTAAACACGCCTTTGTGATGCCGCTCACAGACGCGCGTGTTAATCGGTTCTAAGTTATTGGAGTTGCTTTTTCCACCGGGCAGGAGGTTTGTCTGATGGCAACCGCTGCTTCTACCACAAGTCGAGTCCTCAATTCCTCCCTGGCACAAAAAATCACCGGCGCAAGCGAAGCCGCAGCCCTCATCAAGTCCGGCGAACAGGTCGGCATGAGTGGATTCACCGGCTCCGGTTATCCCAAAGCCGTTCCCATTGAGCTTGCGGGACGCATCTCGGAAGCCAACTTTCGTGGGCGCAAGTTTCGCGTGGGGGTGTTCACCGGCGCCTCTACCGGACCCGAGCTCGATGGCGCGCTGGCTATGGCCGACGGCATCAATCTGCGTCTCCCTTATCAATCCGACCCGGAAACGCGCAAGCGCATCAACGCGGGCGAGATGGACTACATGGATATTCATCTCAGCCATGTAGCTCAGTTCGTGGAATATGGATTTCTGGGTAAGCTCGATGTGGCTCTGATCGAAGTCACCGCCGTGCTTGAAGATGGCCGCCTGGTGCCGAGTTCCTCGATCGGCAACAACAAAACCTGGATCGAGCAGGCCGACCGCGTGATTCTGGAAGTGAACGACTGGCAACCGGCAGAGCTCGAAGGCATGCACGATCTTTACTATGGGTTGCAACCGCCGCCCCACCGGCAGCCGATTCCTCTCGTGCATCCCGGCCAGCGTATTGGCACGCCTTATCTCGAAGTTCGACCCGAAAAAGTCGTCGCCATTGTGCCCACCAACGCTCCCGACCGCAACAGCGCCTTCAAATCACCCGACGAAACTTCCCGCCGCATCGCAGGACACATTCTCGAATTTCTCAACTGGGAAGTGCAAAAAGGACGCATGCCATCCAATCTGCTTCCACTTCAATCCGGCGTCGGCAACATCGCCAATGCAGTACTTTTCGGACTGGAAGAAGGGCGCTTCGAGGGAATGACCGCCTATACCGAGGTCATTCAGGATGGCATGATTCGCCTGCTGAAATCTGGCAAGCTTACCTGTGTTTCAGCGACAGCATTCTCGCTGAGTCCGGAGGTGCTCAGCGAGGTCAATCGAGACATGGCTGACTACCGTAAGCGAATCGTCCTGCGTTCTCAGGAAATTTCGAACCATCCGGAAATCATCCGCCGCCTGGGAGTCATCGCCATGAACGGCATGATCGAAGCCGACATCAACGGCAACGTGAATTCCACGCATGTCATGGGATCGCGCATTCAGAACGGCATCGGCGGTTCTGGCGATTTCGCGCGCAACGGATATCTCTCCATCTTCATGGCGCCCTCTACCGCGCAAGGCGGGACCATCTCAACTATTGTGCCCATGGTTTCTCACGTTGACCACACCGAGCACGACGTCCAGGTCATCGTAACCGAGCATGGCCTGGCTGACCTGCGCGGACTTTCGCCGCGCCAGCGCGCTCGCCTCATCATCGAGAAGTGCTCCAGCCCGCAATACAAAGCCCTGCTTACCGATTATCTTGACCGGTCGGAAAAGCTCTCCTATGGCAAGCACACACCGCATCTGCTCAGTGAGGCCCTGAGCTGGCACAATCGCTATTTGAGAAGCGGGAAGATGAGACCTGCCGACGGCGACTGAGCGAACCCCTTACCGTATCGCCAAAAGCGCGTCCCATCACACAAATGAATGAGCCTTAATAAAAGGCTTTTATGCTCAGCATAAGCTTTTTCGATTGTCCCGGCACCGACCCTCGCGTTATCCTTCTCGGTTGAAATCCCAGCCATTTCAATTGCTGCATTTGTGCGGTTGCTTACCCACATTCTTACTGAACAACTGCTGGGCGATGAATAGGAGACGCTAGCACTTCCATGCCTACCGAACTGCGTAATTTTCTGGCACTCACCTACGACGAACTGGAAGCCCTGAATCTGGACGCCAAGGAGCAACGCAAGAAGCGCGTCTCCATCGGAAAGATCCAGGAGCAGCGGCTGAAGTACCTGACCGACGAAAAGCGCATCAAGGCCGTGACCGTGCTCTTCAGCGATCTCGAAGGCCGGCTGCACATGCTCGACTACGACAAGAAATTTCTCGTAAAAAGCTTTGACAATCTCACCTTCGACGGCTCCTCGATTCGCGGCTTCACGGCACAGCGGGAGAGCGACCTGCGGCTGGGAATCGATTGGGCTGCCTTCTATTGGGGACCAGCCGACGTTTTCGGTCCCGGAAAGATTTTGGTTTTCGGCGACGTCATCGACAAAGA
>JASHQM010000068.1 GCA_030039165.1 Candidatus Sulfotelmatobacter sp.
GAGGTGCAATTCATTTGGGAACCAAATACAGGGCATTCGTGGGTAGAATCGAACAATGCGAGTCGTTGGGCGTTCCTGTCATCCCATCCCAAGACGCCGTCAAACGGCTCCTCGCGTGGAACAGAGAGGATGCAGAAGTAGGGTGCCGAAACGGCCCTGGGGAACAGTCTCATGGGAGTTGAGCAAGTGGCAGACAGCAGCGGAATGATGAAGGAACTAACCGCTTACATCGCCACGAAGGTAGTGAAAGGCAAGAGCGAAATCAGCGAGGATACGCCGCTGGTGTCGTCCGGTCTCATCGATTCGTTTGCTCTCATTGAGATTTTTCTGGAACTTCAGAAGATTGCAGGAGTTAAAGTTCCGGCCAGCAAGGTGCAAGCCAAAGATATGGACACGGTGCGTCTGATGTTTGCCACGGCCGAGAAGTTTGGCAAACCTGTGAAGCGTTGAAGCGTGAGTCTAAAGCTCGGTCTCCCCGGGTGCTCCTCCAAGTTTAGTCGCCGGTACCGCTCAAACTAACCGTCTGCGGACTGCCCGGTGCGTTGTCGGAGAAGCCTAGCGTCCCAGTCGAAGTACCGGTTTGGGTCGGGTTGAAGGTGATACTCACCTGGCATTTCGCCTTTGCTGACAGCGCTGCTCTACAAATATTGGCCGAGATCGCGAACGGGGCACTCGCTGAAAGACCGTTCAGGTGGAGCGTGGCATTCCTTAAAGGTTTCCGTCAGGAACCTGAATCAGCGGTCCTATTGCTTTTACCCCGCCCTTCCCGCCGGGGAATTTAAACACGGTTCGAAAGGTTTGTGCGGGAGCGACAGTTACGACAAAAAGGCACAATACAAAAGAGGTTAGGATCGAAACATTGTGGCTAACCGACGCCGCTCGGAATCGAGCGGGATGAAAGAAACACACTGAGGGCATATCGCGACTGCTAGGCACGCGATAAGGAGCACAATTTCTTTTTACCTTTCGCGTTTCTGAGCACACGCCGAACTTTGGTGCCCGTGCTACTTTAGGACGAACGCAACATTACTGTTAAGTACGGTTCCGCTGCTAGTCGTCACGGTGACGGTTCCTGTGGTCGCACCGGTTGGAACCTTGGCTTTGATTTCGCTGCTGGAATCGATTTTGAAGCTGGCTGCGGTTCCGTTAAAACTTACGGCTGTCGCGCCAGTAAGATCGTTTCCGAGAATCATGACCGACGATCCAACCTTGCCGGAGGTAGGGTTGGTGGTCACGAACGGACCCAGACCCATCGACAGACTGAACACTGTTCCGTAGCCGGGCGACCCGGAAGTCCCCCCTGGCTCACAGCCCTCGCAGGTGGAACTGACCCCACCCAACCAGGTCGTTCCGTAGAAGGTTCCATTGGTGTCCTGGACAGGCGCGGCTAGCGGTCCGTAGCCGTCCTTGCAATCGCTTTGCGCACAGAAGCTGTAAAGCGTCGTCAGCGTCCCCGTGGGGCTCATGTTGAAGATCGTCCCACCCACGCCGTAGGCCCCTCCGAGCTGGTTCGACCCGTAAAGGTTTCCGTCAGTAGCTAGGATCAGCCCCGCCGTGGGCCACATGCCGTTCGTACCGTCGAAGCTGTCGAGCAAGGTCAGCGTGCCGCCTGGGGTAACTTCGAAATCAAAGACGGTGCCAAAACCGTAAGGAGAATTGTAGGCGCCGCCATAGTATGCCGTCCCGTAGAGATTCCCATTGCTAGCCTGGGCTAGCCCCGCGTTGGGATTCTCGCCGTCTGTATAGTCAAAGCTGTACAGCGTCGTCAGCTTGCCACTCAGGGTGATTTTGAAGACGGCGCCGTCGCCGTTCGCCCCGCCGGTGGAAGTTGTCCCGTAGAGATTCCCGTCGGTGGCCTGGATCAGCGACCCGGAGCTGGGCCCTTCGCCGTCCGCGCAACCGCTTTGCAAGCAGAAGCTGTAGAGCGTCGTCAGCTTCCCGGCGGCTGTGACCTTGAAGACTGTGCCCCTACTGTAGGTCCCGCCAGCACCGGTTGTCCCGTAGAAAACTCCGTTGGTGGCCTGGATTAGCCCGCTGGGGCCCTCACCGTCCGCGCAATTACTTTTCGAGCAGAAGCTGTAAAGCGTCGTCAGCTTCCCGGCGGCTGTGACCTTGAAGATCGTCCCGCCCTCACCGTTGGCCCCACCACCCGAAGTTGTGCCGTAGAAGTCCCCGTTTGTAGCTAGGACCAGCGTCCCATAGGGAACTGCGCCATCCGCGCAATTGCTTTTCGAGCAGAAGCTGTAAAGCGTCGTCAGCGTCGGCGTGCCACTCAGGGTGATTTTGAAAACCGTGCCACAGCCAGTCGTGACTCCTGGATAAAACTCACAGTCGACATTGGCCCCGCCGTAGCCTGTTGTCCCGTAGAGGTCCCCATCGGTGCCCTGCACCAGTCCCCCGTAGGGCGCATAGCCGTCCGTGCCGTCGAAGCTATATAGGGAAGTGAACGTCTGTGCAGGTAAGGCAATCGCTGTGGCTACGCAAAGCAACAGGAGAGCACAGCTCCTTTTCCTGCAATTAAGTCTACTAAAACCAGCAACACGACGTGGGAGCATGGCGATCCTTTCCGCACTTCCCGTGAAGTGCCGAGGCAACGATTCGTCGAAAAACGAGTAGCTTTATTTAGGTAATTCTTGATGTCACATCTGCCTCCGGGATAGGTTGCGACGGGACGCTATTATCCCACGGTTTCGGTAGGAAGAGAACTTTTTCACTCTGTCCACTGGCCCAGCATTTCCGTGATTTTTCCCCGGTCGACCTTTCCGTTCACGTTCAACGGAATCTGCGGGAAATGGTAAATGCGGTTGGGGACCATGTAGCGTGGCAGCCTGCTTTCGCAGACGCTGATCACTTCTTTGTCGTGGGCCGGATCGGATCCCGAGACCACGGCGACAATGCCCGAGGCTGAACCATCCGATAATGGCCAGGGAACGGCAACCGCCAACTCTGTGCGCGCGGCTTCGCGAAGCACCAGGTCGATCTCCTGCAACTCCACGCGATATCCGTTTACCTTGACCTGAAAATCGCGACGGCCGAGGTAGAAAAGGCATCCGCGATCATCCTGCCTCACCAGATCGCCTGTGCGGTACCAGATCTGGTCGCCGGTGTGCTTCAGGCGGACGAAACTTCTCGCAGTCTTTTGCGGATCGTTCAGGTAGCCCCGGGTTACCTGTGAGCCACCCAGGCACAGCTCGCCGCTCTCGCCGACCGGAACCGGCTCGAGATCCTCGTTTACGGCGCACACCTGTTGTCCCTGGAACGGCCAGCCAATCGGCACCAGCCCGCGGAAGCACTCAGCGGGCGACGTTGCGGAATCCCAACGATAGTAGGTGATGGCGATAGTCGCCTCGGTCGGACCGTACAAATTTTCAAGAATTGAATGATTCGCGGCTTGCTGCCACGCGGCTGCCAGACTCGCAGAAAGCGCTTCGCCGCAGAAAAGACTCCAGCGCAGCGTGGGGAACGCGCCCGGCTCCAACAGCCCGATCTTGGAAGCGAACATCGCAACCGAGGGTACGGAGAACCAGCAGGTCAGTTGCAACTCGTCGACAAAAGTTGCGGGAGTGAGGGTCTGCTCAGGATAGGGACAAAGCGTGGCTCCTCCGTCCCAGCAGGTAAACAAGTCGTGCACGCTGAGATCAAAGGTGAGATCGAAGTTTTGCGAACAACGGTCGCCGCCATGCATGCCAAAGCGCTTGGCGGCATACTCCATGTAGGCGACCACATTCGACTGGCTGACGGCGACTCCCTTGGGCACGCCCGTGCTGCCCGAAGTGAACAGAAGATATGCGGTATCGTTTCCTTCGACAGTGGGATCGGTTGGATCGGCGAGTTTCGACAGGCGTGCGGGCAAAATGATGCGGTGTTTCGCCGGAGTATTGCTCACGCTTGTCTCCCATCCGGAATCAGGAATGATCAGCATGATGGATTTGTCCAGACGCGGCAGCAACTCTCCCAGCGTTTCTGCGCACTCGTTTCCCACGATCAAAGTTTTGCAGCCAGAAGCCTGCAACATAATTTGCGTTCTTTCGATGGGAAATTTGGGATTCAGGTGAACGTAACCGCGTCCGCTGCCGAGAACACCCAAGATTCCGCCGTAGGCTGCAATACTTCGATCGGCGAGCACGGCGACGACCTTCTCGGAGGGATCCGCGATGTCTTTAAGGCACGCAGTGATTCGGCCAGCATAGTTCCAGAGCTGTTCATAGGTCAGGGACTGCTCACCGAGCTCGAGCGCCTTATGGCCGGGGTTATTCGCGAGGGAGCGGAGAAAGCCGCTGATTAAGCTTCTGGAGCGCTGGGGCGGAGCTGTCATTAACCTGCACCTGGTCTATTCATGGGTAGTGTTCTGGGATCGAAGGTTCCGATCAAAACTTCTCTTTGGCAAACAATTATTTACCCTGAATGCTCGATAAGGCGCTGGCGGTACTCGCGGGGCGGTCGGCCTCACTTTTTAGTATCTGAAAAAGCCGGTCGGCGACAATACGGTCACCCTCGGACCTCATATGCGAGATGCCACGGTAAAGTGTGATCTTCTGATCATCCACGCAATCGCTGAGATCGTAAAAATTCGCGCGCTTGATTTCGCTTCCCCGCTCATATACGGCCTTGTACATTTCGCCGAGGTGCGGAAATTTTTCGTATTCCAGGTGCAGCACTTGTTGCTCGTAGGGCGTCAGTTCCTTATGGCCCACAGCGAGGTTGGGGTACCAGGCAAAAATCGCACGGAACCCGTATTGCTTCGCCAGCAGGTTGACGATATCCATATTTTGAAGGTAGTTTTCCATTACTTCAGCGGACAAGACGCTGGTGTTCAAACGCGATGTCGGCTCAGCTTGGGGATCTCGGTGAAACGGAGTCTTGGCGCCAATTCTGTCCAGCAGGCGATAAGTATTGGTCTGGCGGAAGTAAGCGAAGCCTGCCTTCTGGGTGTCGCCCCAGCCATCCAGAAACCTCTTAAACGAATTATAGTTGCTGTGTACATCGGCTCTGCCGGCCTGATATGCCGTAAATGCCTCGGTACCTCCGTCGTAAAAGAGCACGATATCTGGTCTGCGGATGGAGTGCTTGAGTTGTTCGATGAGTTCTAACATTTCCTGGGTATTGGACCATCCCTTCTCAGCGTAATTCACAATGCAAACCGGTTGCCCGGTTTTGCGGTAGTCTTCGGCTATGAAAGAAGGAATGGTTTCCGCATCTGGCGTACCGGAGCCCCACATGACCGAATCGCCGAACATCCACAAAGTAGGAGTCTTGGCATCGCATTGAGTGTTCAAAGTTCGCCGCACGCCGTCCTGATCGATGGAAAGCAGTTCGCCGTGATAAGGGGCGCGCCGCCAGAGTACATATTGGTGGTAGGTCACTTTATTTGCCTGATCGAATTCCCTCCAGTATTCCCGGTCGGCGGGGGTTCCGGTCTGGTCAAGATCCAGTTTGACTGCCGGCTCCAACGCATCGCGGTCGTTGGGACGGTAACGCCAGTACGAATAAAATTCGACTGCAGCCAATACAACTACGCCCAATGTGACAGCGACACAAAGCCTTACAGCAAATTTCTTAAGAAGGTTCCAGTACAGGGTGGTGGGAAGCTGGCGGCTCTGCAGCCTCGGATCATCTTGTGTTAATGGCACAAACGCGTGCTCCTCGCTGTCCGCCCCGATTCTCGCTGGATACTAGCATAGCGTTTTGCTTCCAGAAATGCGATTCCCACGGTTTCTGATTCAAAACAAAGCGTACATCACAGGGCCCGTTTCCGCTTGCCCAGGTTGGAAGATTACGCTTAAATAGAGCGCCAAAACCAGGACTGCTGGCGTAATCCATACCCAGCGTTCGTCCGATAGAGTGGCAGCGAATGTTGCCAGCCGAAATTGCACAACGCTGGGAGCGTTTTGAGCCCAACTGCGCGCCGAATCACCCATGCGATCCAGTAATTCTGCCACACCCATAATGGCGAAATAGCCCACCGCTGCGAGGAATGTCATGAAATAGAGACTGTGGTCGAGCGTCACATGACCATACGTGGAAGGCGAAGCCATGGCCCTGAGCATGGCAAAGGCCTGCGGAATGTTCCTGGCGCGGAAGAAAATGTATCCCACGCATACGGCGGAAAAGGTCAGGCCCCAGGATATTGCGGTTGCCACTGCTCCCGACCATTCGAAACCCATGCGCTTACGAAATTCCTGCCACTGCCGGTGAAGAACCAGCAAAAGACCGTGGTAAACACCCCACATCATAAGCAGGAAGCCCGCCTGCCCGACTCCAATGTGCCAGACTCCGAACACGAACATGGCGATCACAAGGGACAGGTTGCGCCACCATACCTCACGTCGCATGGTAGCGAGCGGTAGAAAGAGAAAGTCGCGAATCCAAAATGATAGCGACATGTGCCACCGGGTCCAGAACACCGAGGGCGTGGTTGAGAAATAAGGGCGATTGAAATTCTCCTGCAGCTGAATACCAAACAGGCGTGCAGCGCCGATCACCACGTGACAAAATCCGCAGAAGCTAAAATACAGCCAAAATGCATATCCGACGATCAAACACCAGACGTCGGGTCCGCTCAATTTCCGTGTTGTGTCATCAAAAGCCGCGTCGATACCGGCTCCAGCGTACAAACCGCCACTCAGCACCCCGGCGAGAACTATCATGAGAGCGCCGATGGCAACCCGCCGCACTCCAGTTTTGAGATCGTCTTGGTTCACCGACCAATCCTGACGGAACTGCTGCAGCATGCTCGACATGCGGCAGATCGGCCCCTGCAGTACGGTCGGCCAGAATGCCATGAACAGGCAAAACTCGCGAAGCGTCGGATCGAGTTCTTCCTCGCGGTAAAGCTCAAACAGATAACTGAGAGCTTGAAATGTCCAGAAAGAAATGCCGATGGGGAAAACCATCCGCTTGAGGGTCGCAAGTGGCGAAGTCGCCGCGACGACGCCCCCGAGCATTGGCAGATATTTAAAGGTGCTGAGCAGAACAAGGTTGAAGAGGATTCCAGTCCAGAGCCGACCCGCGCTGGTCTTCTTTTTCAGCCACTCGCCGAGGGCATAATTCATCACCGAACTGAAAAGCAGAATGACAATCAGCCACGATCCCCAACTGAAGTAGAAGAGCCAACTGGCGATCAGGTAAAGCCATTGGCGCGCAGCGACGGAACGCAGGCGCATCGCCATCAGCCAGACCACTACTCCGCCAATTCCGTACGCAAGAAGCTCTGCTGCCATTAGTGGCTGTTCGAAGCCGTGAAATTTTAGCTTTGAAAATTAAACGGTCTTTGATCCGTGGGAACCGCTGTTAAAGTAATGTTCTCGCCTGACGGGCAGGTTGTCAACCGGGCTCGGGGGCACTGATGCAAAACAATCAGGTCAGTACCCGGCCAGGCGGTTCAAGCGGCATTTCTTCGTTCGATACCATTTCCGTTCAGGCCCGTCCTGCTATGTCGTAAGATGAAGCTGCTGGGTTCAGTGTGAGCAAGCCTGAAGTTTCACCACACCCTCTGCTGTCACTAACAAGCTCAAGCGCGAGGACAATTGGATAGCACGAAGCCTATCGTGACTCCGACCGACCCGACCCACCCGGATGCTTTGCAGGCGCCTCCTCCAAAGGACTCGTCACTTGCGTCAAACCTGGCGTGGCGCGCGTTTACGAACTGGTCCAGCCAGGTCGTCTCCTGGGCGGCATTTCTGCTTGTAGTCCGTCTGCTCCCTCCCGCAGACTTCGGACTGGCCGGAATGTCGATTGTGCTTTATACGTACTTGAAGTACGTGGGCGCGTTCGGAATCCCCGCCACAGTCCTGCGCCACCGAGATCTCGACGAGGAAACTCTCGCCCAGCTCAACACCATGGGCACTCTATTCGGCATTGGCGCGTTTCTGCTTGCTTGTCTGTTGGCTTGGCCAGCATCGGTGTTTTTTAAAACTCCGCGCATGGTGCCCGTCACCGTGGTTACCTGCATCGCCCTGATACCTCTCGGTCTGCGCAGCGTGCCTGAGGGATTGATGAACAAGCACATGCGCCTCAAGTCGCTCTCCGTTTTCGATGCCATACGTGACGTCGTCAGCGCTGTGGTGACGCTGACGCTGGCGTGGTTGGGGTTCCATTATTGGGCCCTGGTTTGGGGAAATCTCCTATCGGAAATCGCCCGGTGTGCGGTTATTTTGAGTGTTCAGCGGCACCGATTTGCGCGGCCGCGTTTGTCTACGATACGAGAACCCCTGTTATTCGGCTGGCGCGTAGTAGCCTGGACCTTTTCCTGGTCGACCTACAGCACACTTGATAATGTAACCGCGGGAAGAGTCTTTGGGCGACCGGGATTGGGACTTTACGCCATGGCATGGAATCTGGCCAACGTGCCGCTGGAGAAGATCGTTTCTCTTGTTACAACACTAATTCCAGCCTACCTCTCGCGCGTACAAACCGATTTGCCTGCTTTGCGCCGCTACGTTCGAAGCCTTTCAGAGATGATTGCGATGACAATGTTTCCCGCCACTGTCGGGTTAGCTTTAGTCGCGCGTGAGGCCGTGCCTTTGATTATGGGGCGTAAGTGGGATGGAATGATCGGTCCCCTTGAAGTTCTCGCCGCATACGCCACTTTTCGCGCGCTGGTTGCGCTTCTACCCAAGGTATTGACCGCAATGGGCAATGCGCGCTACGTGATGCGAGTCGAGCTTACTGGGCTGGTGCTGATGCCAATCGCTTTCTGGATCGGCAGCCATTGGGGAATCCGGGGCATCGCGATGGGCTGGATTTGTGCGTACCCCCTGATCGCGCTGGCTCACTATTGGAAGACCCTGCAAGCAATCGAGATGAGCGTGGGAGAATACCTGGCTGCATTGCGCCCCGCATTGCACGGTACGATTGCTATGGTTCTTGTGGTTTTCGCACTGCAGTGGAAACTTCCGGTCACCCATTTCAAATGGCTGCACTTGCTAATTGAAATCGCGGGCGGCGCAGTGGCGTACGTAGGAACGGTACTGCTGCTGCACCGGGAGAGGGTGATGTACTTCCTGAGCATTGCCAAGAGGATACGTGGGCCAAAACTGCAAACCCAGCCCGGCGTTGCCTGATCATCTCTCGAAAACCTGCAATCGAAAATCGGCAGTTGAGATCGGCAATCAAAAAATCGGCTTTATTGAAACGATGGCTGATTCAGCTGAGCATTCATTTCTGACAGCAGAATATTTGTAGCCTTGGCGGCGATGTGAACAGTGTCAAAGAAATTGTCTGGGTTTCTGGTGAATTGATCGTACTTGGGGTCGTTGAAGTCAATAATCAATTCGCCGGGCAGAAACAGCGACTTCATGCGCGCGAGAAATCTGGCATAGTCGGGAGTATTCCAGAATTGCGCCTCATGCGGCGGAACAAAACCCACGACTCTGGCCCCACTGGCGCGGGTCTCCTTGATCAGCGCCTCGTATTCCGCAAAAGCTGTCTCGTCAATAACGATCTTAATCTGGTGATACTCAACGTATTTGATTCTCCAGGGTCTGGGGTTTCGCTCGTAGTTTGAAAGGTCAAGAACGCCAAAGCTGTCGAA